>NZ_JBEOVL010000052.1:0-48468 GCF_040295485.1 Streptomyces sp. NPDC002793
GACCAGGGATCCGCAGACACGCTGATCGCGGTCTCGGCCGCATCCAACCGGTCCAAGAGCGACAAGGACCCCGCCCAGTGGATGCCCACGGACGCGTCCTACCACTGCACCTACGCCGCGACCTGGGTCGCGACGAAACTCCGGTGGGACCTGGCCGTCGACGACGCCGAGCGGCAGGCCCTGCTCGGCACGGCCGAGGACTGCTCCGGCACCACTCTCTCCTACGAGCCCGCACCCTAGCCCCGGCTGACCTCCGGGCCGCAGCCACCCTGGCCGCAAGCCGGGGAAGGCAGCCTGACAGCACCACGACGGCGCGCCCTCGGGATCTCTCTCTGGGGATGGGCGCCGTTGCGGGCCAGACACTCAGTGCGCCTCTGCACGGACCCATGCCGGCACACGGGCCCGCCCGGCCCGACTGGGGCGAGGTGGCCGACGACGGCCTGAGTCGCGGCCGGTCGCGCGGGGACGTACACCAGAAGGTATGAGTGACGCGCAGACGAGATGGCACCCGGGCGAGATCGTTCCCGAGAGTGGGATCTATGAGTGTGACTGCGGCGTGGGCCACCACTGGAGCACCGATGTGAAGGGCCACCGCTTCCCGCCGTTCCCGGCAGGCTGCCCCGGCAGCGCGTGGGCCCTGAAAACGGACGCCCACCCGGACACCTGAACAGGCCTGACCGGTCATGGGAAGGAGTCTGGCATGGTGCTGCGACCTCCCGTGGAACCCATGCTCGCCCAGTCGCGCGAGACCATTCCGCTTCCGGGAGCGATGCCAGGGGGCATGCTCATCGACCCCAAGTTCGATGGGTTCCGGTGCCTGCTGTTCACCCCGGTCGAGGACGGACAGCCGGTGGTGCTGCAGACGCGTCGCGGAGCGATGTACCAGGCGCGCTTCCCGGATCTGGTCGCTGCGGCCGGCCAGCTGCCCCGAGGCCTGGTCCTCGACGGCGAGCTGGCCGTACTCGAAGAGGGCCAGCTCAGCTTCACCGCCTTGCAGCGCCGCGCGACCGCTGTCCGCCAAGCCAGGCTCCTGGCTGCGGCGCTGCCCGCGCACTTCATCGCCTTCGACATCCTCCAAGCCGACGGCCGAGTACTTCTGGACGAGCCCTTGTGGCGACGCCGAGCGGTCCTCGAGGCGCTGTTCGCCGACCATCGGCTGACGCAGCCGTGGACGCTGTGCCCGTCGACCACCGACCTCGCCGTCGCACAGGAGTGGCTGACCGAATGGACCGACGTCCCAGGCATGGAGGGCGTAGTCGTCAAGAGCCGGGCCGGGCGGTACCGCCCGGGCATCCGGGGATCCTGGTACAAGGTCCGTCGACGAGCCACAACAGAAGTGCTCATCGGCGGGATCACCGGCTCCCTCCCTCGCCCTCAAGTTCTCCTGCTGGGCCGCTTCGACATGAGCGGGCCTCTGCGGCTGGTCGGAAAGACGGTTCCGCTGAAGCCGACCGCAGCTAACGAGGTCGCCGGCCAGCTCACTGCGGCCGACGCCGACCACCCATGGACCGGCGTGCGTTTCTCTGCCCGCTGGGGGAGCCGAGAGCGTCTCGATCCGGTGCTGGTCGAGCCCTTGTGCGTCGCGGAGATCAGCGGGGACACCGCCCAGGACGCGGGCGTCTGGCGCCACCCCGTCCGGTACGTAAGGCTCCGCCAGGACATGACCGCAAGGGACGTGCCCACCTTCGAGGGCATACAGCCCCACACCGGGTGACAACCCTGGCACGGGCTGATGAACCACCCATCGCGGCGGCCAGGCTTTGGAGCGGCGAAGTACTGGACCGGACGACCTGGACCGCCGCTCCGGGGCGAACCAGGTAGCACCAGGGAAGCGCCCGGAGCCAGTACTGCTCCCTCTGACCAGCAAAGTCACACGCGTGTAACTGATTGGCCAGTCTGGCCAGGTGTGGGCTCGGCGTGCAGCAGGCGGCCTGCGTCAACGGCTGAAACGGTCCTGCCGATCAGCTGGATGCCCACGAACTCGATCTGAGGTCCGGTCCGTCCGTGAATGGTGACAGCGCCGAGAGTGGGTGGCCGGCTGAAGCCGCTGGCGTAGTGGGCTCTCATGACCACGCGGTCGAACCCGCCGTCCAGGGCTGACGCCACTTCGTCCGGATCCATATCGAACCGTAGCGGCCCTTCCTTCACCAATGGCTCAAGCAGCCATTTCGCACTCTCCTCGGGCTTCCTGTCCCACCAACGCACGGCGCCCCCCATGAGCGTTCCGCATATCCCTGACGCCATCCGCCAGTGATCTTGCGGATCAACCGAGGCACACCCTCCGACAGCACGGTCTCCAGGAACGCGGTGCTCTACGTGGCTCGTCTGGCCAGATGCGCGCTCAGTGCTCCGTGGAACCGGTGCACCGCGTTTCCAGGGACAGTGCGCCAGGTCGCCTGTTCGATTTACGTTCGAGTACTGTTGAGATCTAGCCAGGGTGGTTAGACCGTATTTGGGGGTATTTATCGGAGGTAGTGGTGGGCGGTGGTGTGCATCTGCACGTAGCGAGCGGATACTCCGCCCGCTACGGCGCCTCTCATCCGCAGGACCTGGTCGCCCGTGCCGCCGAGCGCGGTATTACCGCGCTCGCGCTGACCGATCGCGACACCGTCACCGGCGTCGTCCGCTTCGCCAAAGCCGCCATGGCGGCCGACGTGAGTCCGGTTTTCGGCGTCGACCTCGCCGTCGCACCGCACAACCCGGGCGGCCCCGCACTCAAGCAGCGGACACCGGCGCGCGGCGGTGCCCACGTCGCCGAGGCGCTCCTGCGCGTCACTCTTCTCGCTCAGGACATTGCCGGGTGGGCCCGGCTCTGCAGGATCGTCTCGTCGGCCCATGCGACCGTCGACGGCGGCCCGCCGGTTGTGTCCTGGCCCGTGCTCCAGGCGTACGCGGACGACAAGCTCACGATCCTGCTCGGATCCGCGTCGGAGCCGGTCAGAGCTTTGTCGGCCGGGCGCCCGGACACCGCCGAGCAGCTCCTCAAGCCGTGGCGGGAGCTCGCCGGGGCGAATCTGCGCCTGGAGGTCCTGCACTGGGGGCTGCAAGGTCTCGGGGCCGGCTCGTCGCGGCTCGCCGCCCACACGCTCGGCCTGGCCGACCGACTCTCCGTCCCCGTGGTGCTGACCAACGCGGTGCGCTACGCGGACCCGGCCCAGCACCGGATAGCGGATGTCCTGGACGCGGCCAGGCGGCTGCGCCCGATCGACTCTCGGGCCCTGGACTGCGGTGAGCGCTGGCTGAAGGGCCCGGACCAGATGGCAGCCGCGGCTGAGCTGATCTGCCAGTCGGCAGGTGCGGGTCCGGGCCGGGCAGCCGAGCTGCTCGCCGAGACCGCACGGACGGCCGAGGAGTGCGAGATCGATCCGGTCGCCGACCTCGGACTGGGGCGCCCGCATTTCCCGGAGCCCACCGTCGTCGGCGCTGAGCCGGGCCTGGGTGGGGCGATGCGGCTGCTGACCCAGCGGTGCGAAGCCGGCATGGCCGCCCGCGGCCTCGACCGTGACCGGCAGGCGGTCGAGCAGCTGGACTACGAGCTCGGCATCATCGGCCGGCTCGGCTTCGAGGCCTACTTCCTTGCCGTCGCACAGGTCGTCGCCGACGTCCGCGACATGGGCATCAGAGTCGCCGCCCGCGGATCGGGCGCCGGATCCATGGTCAACCACAGCCTGTTCGTCGCCACGGCCAATCCACTGGAGCACCGGCTGCTTTTCGAGCGGTTCCTATCCGAACGACGCGCCTCCCTCCCAGACATCGACATCGATGTGGAGTCCGCCCGCCGCCTGGAGGTCTACGACCGGATCATCGAACGCTTCGGCACCGACCGCGTCGCCGTAACCGGAATGCCGGAGACCTACCGGGCCCGGCACGCCCTGCGTGACACCGGCCTCGCCCTCGGCCTGCCACCCCACGTCGTCGACAAGGTCGCCAAGTCGTTCCCGCACATCCGCGCCTGCGACATCCGCGGAGCACTCAAGGAACTGCCCGAGCTGCGGCAACTGGCGGCCAACGCCAACACGTACGGCCCGTTGTGGGAGCTGGCCGAAGGTCTGGACGCCCTGCCGCGGGGCATCGCGATGCACCCGTGCGGCGTGATCCTGTCGAACGCCACTTTGCTGGACCGGCTGCCGGTGCAGCCGACGCCGGGCGGGCAGTACCCGATGGTCCAGGCCGACAAGGAAGACGTCGAAGACCTCGGCCTACTAAAGCTTGATGTCCTCGGAGTGCGGATGCAGTCCGCGATGGCCCATGCCGTCGCCGAGATCCGCCGCACCACCGGCCGGCAGATCGACCTCGACAACCCCGACCACGTCCCCCTCGACGACCAGTTCGCCTTCGCCCTGATCCAGGACTCCGACACCGTCGGCATGTTCCAGCTCGAATCACCCGGCCAGCAGGACCTCGTCGGCCGCCTCCAGCCCCGCGACCCGCAGGACGTCATCGCCGACATCTCCCTGTTCCGGCCGGGACCGGTGCAAGGCGGCATGCCCGCCCTCTACATCGCCGCCCGCCACGGCGCCGCCCCCGTCTACCCCCACCCCGACCTCGAACCCGTCCTCCGCGACACCTACGGAGTCACGATCTGGCACGAACAGATCATCGACATCCTCGCCGTCATGACCGGCTGCGACCGCGCCTTGGCCGAAGTCGCCCGGCGCGCCCTCGCCGACGACAAACGCCTCCCGAAGCTGGAAGCGTGGTTCCGGGCGAAGGCCGGCGCCCGCGGATACACCACTAAGGTCCTGGATGACGTCTGGGAGATCGTCGCCAGCTTTGGCGCGTACGGGTTCTGCCGTGCGCACGCCGTCGCCTTCGCCGTCCCCGCCCTCCAGTCGGCATGGCTCAAGGCCCACCATCCGGCAGCCCTGTATGCGGGGCTGCTGGAGCACGACCCCGGCATGTGGCCGATGCGCGTGATCGTCGCCGACGCCCGCCGCCACAACGTCCCCGTACTGCCCGTCGACGTGAACAAGTCCGCCCCCGCCCACCAGGTCGAGCAGACGGACAGCGGCCCCGGCGTCCGGCTCTCCCTGTCCACCGTGAAGGGCATCAGCGAAGAGCAGGTCGCCCGGATCACCGCCGGGCAGCCCTACAACTCCCTGCAAGACCTCTGCCAACGAGCCCGCCCAGCCCTTCCGATCACCGAACGACTCATCCAGATCGGCGCACTCGACCCACTCAAGGGCAACCAGACACGCCGCGACCTGCTGCTCCAAGCAGCCGAACTGCACCGCCACACCCGCAGCCGGCCCGGCGCCGGACAGCTCCCGATCGACGACGCCCTCATCACCGCCGGACCCTCCGGACTCCGCGAGATGAACAGCCGCGAGATTCTCGACGCCGAACTCGGCGTGCTGAAGATCGACGTCTCCCAGCACCTCATGGAGCACCACCACCGCCTGCTGCGCGAGATCGGTGCCACCGACGCCCAGCACCTCAAGACGATGCGCCCCGGACAGCCGGTCCTGGTGGCCGGCGTACGCGCGTCCACACAGACCCCACCCATCGCCTCCGGCAAACGCGTCATTTTCGTCACCCTCGAAGACGGCTTCGGCCTGGTCGACTGCGCTTTCTTCGAAGACTCCCATGAGGCCTGCGCACACACGATCTTCCACAACGGACTGCTGCTCGTCCGCGGCACCGTCGAGGCCCGAGGCCCTCGACGGACCGTTGTGGGGCAGAGGGTCTGGAACCTCGAAGAGCTCGCCTCGGCCCGTCGCGACCACGGCCCACAGGCCGTTCTCGACCTCCTCGGCCGCCGCAACCCGGCACCCACCCCCGCCCAGCCGCCCGCCACTCCGGCCCGGACGCTCACCAACGGGACCGCCGGGGCAAAGCTCCACCCGTACGCCGACCTCCAGCCCGCTGGCACCCGCTCCGCCGACCTCAACCGGCTCGGCCACACCAGCCAGGGAAGTGCGGGATGACCACCAGCCCACGCACCGTGATGCGCATCTACTTCCACCTCCAGGACGCGGAGCTATACGAACAGCTCCTCGCCGTCCTCGAAGGCATTACGCCACGCGTGCAGGCACATCCTGCCGACTCGTCTGCCGACGTCGACCTGACCGGTGCCCTGAGGTATTGGGACCGCGACCCCGAAGGCCTGGCCGCAGTCATCCGGCTCCGCGTCCTCGCGCTGTACGGGATTCAGACCAGCGCCGGAGTCGGCCCATCGCGAACGATCGCAGCCATGGCAGCCGCCGTCACCCCACCCGGCGCCGCCACCATCGTCGGCAACACTTCCTTCGAAGTCGCCGCCTTCCTCCGCCCCCGACGCGCCTCCGCACTCCCAGGCATCGGGCCGGCCACCGCCCGCACGCTCACCCGCTACGGGATCAACACCGTCGGCGACATCGCCGACACCCCACTCGCCACACTCCAACGGATCCTCGGCATCGCCGCCGGCCGCCAGGCACACGACCGAGCCCACGGCACCGACGACCGCCCCGTCATCCCCGCTGCCGCCTCCAGAATGATCACCCGCACCCACCGCTTCGACCGCGACGAACTCGACCCCGACCAACACCACCGTTCCGTCATCGGCCTCGCCGAGCACCTCGGATCCCAGCTCCGCGACACCCACGCGGTCTGCCACGCCCTCACCCTGACGGTCACCTACGCCGACCACACCACCACGAGCCGCACCCGGACACTCACCGAACCCACCGCCCACAGCCCGGCCCTCGTCGACACCGGACGCGAGCTTCTCACCGGACTCGGTCTCCAACGAGCCCGCGTCCAAGCCATTTCCCTGCGCGCCGAACGCCTCCAGCCCGCCGAGCACGCACCCCACCAGCTCACCCTCGACCCCCGCGACGACCAAGCCCGCAGCCTCGAAGCCGCACTCGATCGCGCCCGCACCAGATTCGGCACCGGCATCGCCGGCAGCGCGGCGGCCTACCGAACCAGATAGAGACAGACCTCGACACTCAGATGCGAGGGCAACTCCGCACAATCCATCAAAAGTCACCTCCCCGGACAGGCCCGGCGGCGTGCTTTGTATGCGGTGGTGAGAGGAGGCCCCGCCTCTCCCGGAGAGGGGAGGCGAGGCCAGCTGGTCCTGCGGTCTCGGGGCCGCGGGCCCATATGGGGCAGCATGGCACCGGTGTCAGCGTCGCCCGGTCACCTTGCTGCTGCGTGTTCTGGCTCCTGGGACAGGACGAGGTCGATGACCTGTTCGGTGAGGGGGTCGAGGGAGATGTCGTAGGTGCGGGTGACCTGCTGGAGGCGGGCGATGGCCTTGCGGACACCGGTGGTGTTGCCGGTGGCCCACTCGATGCGCATCCAGTCGCGGTAGAGGACCTCGGACGTCTCGTCGACGTCCAGTCCGCGTAGTACGGCGTGTCGTGCGGCGTCCATGTCGGGGGTGTCGCCTTCAGAGAGCCAGGCGGCGAGGGTGTGCGCGGTGTCGACGACGCGGGAGATGATCTCGTGCTGGATGGAGTCCGCCCACGGGTAGTCCTGGCCCTCGAACGGCTTGCCGCGGACCAGGCCGAGCGCGTTCTCCAGATCCCGGATCCCGGTGTCGGGGCCGGCGGCCAGGCCACGTGTGGCGAGCTCCTGAAAGCGGTCCCAGTCACAACGGATCCCGGTGCGGAACGCGTAGCCGTTCTTCAGGCGGGGCAGGTACGGCTGTCCGTCGGCAGCCGTACCGAAACGGGAGCGGATCTCGGAGAGGCGGGACTGCAGGGTGCGCGTCGACCACGGGTTCACCGGGTCCATCGCCGTGCACAGGGCTTCGGCGCTGCGGCCGGGGCGCAGGTAGATCAGCGCGGCGAGTGCCCCGACCTTGGGGCCGTGACCCGAACTGCTGATCCCGCTGACCTGCAGCGTGCCCAGCACGCGAATCTCCGGCGCCGCCGGGTCTTCGGCTTGGTCGTCGATGTGATCGCCGTCCGCCCGCGCTGCCTGCTCCGGCACCATTGGGCTCCCGGATTCGCCCTGACCATCCTGCGACCCGGCTTCGGCGGAGGCCTCCACGGCGTCGCTCTTGTCACTGGTGGCTGAGGCTAGGAGCGCGGGGAACGGGTTGCCGGGGTCGGTGCTTCCCTCGTCCACGTAGAGGGTGTGGGGGCCGGTCAGGGGGTCGCCCGCGGCGTGGGTGTGGTCTTCGGAGAGTTTCCAGGCCCCGGTGGCGGGCAGGGCGGGTTCCTCGGTCACCTCCAGGGCGTGAATGAACTCGAGGTACTGCTCGTCGGTGAGCCGCTGCAACACAAGGGGCGTGCCGACCAGGTCAGGAACCGTGACGGGGGCACCTGGTGCGGTCGGGATCGTCTCGGCGTCGGGGAAGGCCTGGCGGGTAGCGTCGTTGGCGGGCAGGACCACAGCGATGGGAAGTTTGCGTGCCGCGGAGACCGCGTCGGCGAGCTGCCAGACCTGGTCGCCGTCAGCGTCCCTGGAGCAGATCAGGATCCAGGGCAGCGGGCTGGGCGCGTCCTCGTCCTGCTGGTGGACTTCGACGAGCAGGCTGCCGAGATCAGCCACGACGGACTGCAGCTTCGGCATGGTCCGCACCCGGCCCTTGGGCAGCAGGGTCGCCAGACGGCTGCCGAGCCCGACAGTCATGATCTCGGTGTGATCGCTCCAGCCGCACGTTCCGGATTCCAGCGCCAGCGCCCGGGTGACGGCCAGGATGTCGTCCGGCTCCCCGTCCAGGAGCAGTACCCGGTTGAGCAGGTTGGCCAGGAGCAGGTCGCCGTCCTCGGTGGCTCCCAGCGTCACGAGCCCCGGGTAGGGGGCGGGGACCTGGGAGGCGGCTTCCTCGTCCAGCAGTTCGGCCTTTGGATCCAGCACCCACACGCCCGGTTCCTCACCGGCCGTGAACGGTGCCAAGGGTGCCGCCGACCTGTCCTCGATGAGCAGATGTACGGTCCGCCCGGTGATGCGGGCTCCGCGAAGGAGCGGCAGCTGGGTGTCGGCGCCGGCCAGGCCGGCCAGAGTCCGCAGCGCGAGGTCGAGCAGCGCGCCGCTGGCGGGCTCCCCACTGGTGTGGAAGATCTGCTCCAGCAGCGACGGATCGGAGTCGATCGCGATCCTCTCGCCCGCCCGGCGACGTCGCTGCTGCAGGATCCGCTTCACCCCGAGCGCACCTGCGAGGGAAGCGGCCAGCAAGGCACCGATCCCCGCGACCAACGCCACCTGCTGCACGGAGCTGTCCGCGGCCTCGGCTTTCTCCCTATCCACGGCCGCGGACGGCGCAGCCTGCGGCGGCACGGAACTCGGCGTGCTGCTTGCGGGGGGTGTGCCCTCTTTAGGAGGGGAAGCCGGAGCAGCCGGGCCGGGCGCGGTGCTCGGCCCGGCCGTCGGGGCACTTGGCGCAGTGGGCGAAGGATGGTCGTCTTCTCGTTCCTGACCACCCTTTCGTGCCTCGTCGTTGTGGTGCTGTTCCGCGCCGTCCGAAGCATGTGGGGCGGGCGTTTCGTTGGGGTGCCGCTGATCACCGGCGCTAGGGGCCGTGTGCTCCGGTGTAGCGGCGGAAGCCGGGAGCGTGAGGCTCTGCCCGGGGAAGATCCTGTCGGGGTCGGTGAAGCGACCTCCGCCAGGCTGGGCTTCGCCCTTGTTCAGCTCGAAGATCTCCGAGTACCTCGACTCAGTGACGAGCTCGTCACTCGCGATCTTCGACAGGCTGTCACCCGCCTCCACCACGTACTCATCCCCAGCCGCGCGAGTGCTCCCACTCTGCGTCTGCAGGGCGCCTTCCGGGATTTCGTCCGCCGTCCGTGTGGAGCTCGCCGATGGAGTGGTGCTCGCCGCCGCCTCGATGGACCGAGCGTCGGCCGGCAGCTTGATGACTGCACCTTTGGGGAGGAACTGGTCGCCTGCGGTCAGCTGCGAGATATCGGGGTTGAGAGCTGCGATGTCCTTCCAGCGTGTGCCATCGCCGAGGTACACCTCAGCGAGATCCCACGGAAGCTCCGTCGCCGTGGCGACTGTGTGCTGGGGCGAAGCTCCTTCCTCAGACTTCGTGCTCGGTGTCACGGCGGAGGTTGTCTCGCCGGCAGTGTGTACGGCGGTGGCCGCTACGGCGGGTGCCACGGTGGCGGCTGATGCGGCGGTGGGGGCGAGCAGCACGATGCCGCCGATCAGGAAACTGGCCAGGGACTGGAGTCCGCCCAGGCCCTTGATGCGTGGTGCGGAGCGTCGGCGCAGGACGGCGACGATTTCGAGCAGGGTGGAGAAGGTGAAGGCGGCCCAGCCGGCCCAGCCGAGGCAGGTGAGGACGACCAGAAACAGGGACCCGTCGTCCTGCTGCATCAGCAGATCGGTTCCCCCGGTCAGCTCGGTGGGCTGGTGGCCCACGGCCAGCAGCAGGTACGGGACGCCGACGACCAGCGCTACCAGGAGGGCCAGGCCGAGTAGAGCGCCGACGGCGCGCAGGGGGGCGGGGGTGCGGTGGGCCATGGGGTGGCTCAGCCTCCAGCTTGGGTCTGCAGGTGTGCTTGCGCGGTGCCGTTGACGGTGATGCTGCTCTTCCCGACGAACTGCGCGAAGTAGGTGGTGTAGGTGTCGGTCACAGTGACCGTGAGGGTTCGTCCGCCATCGGTGATCCGGACATTGCCCTGGACGCCGGCCGCTACGAGGTAGTCCTGTGCCGCGCCGACTGCGGCTGCGGGGTCGATCGTGATGGCAGTGCCTTCGATGGCTTGGGCAAGGTCGATCTGCTGGCCTGCGGTGCGGGCGGCTTCCTGCGCCAGCGAGGTGCTGCGGTTGGCGGTGTTGAGTGCGCCACCGCCGTCGACGAGCAGGCCCATGACCATGAGGATCGCGATGCAGCACAGTGCGAAGAACAGGGACATCGAGCCCCGGTCATCGCCCGTACGGCGCCGGGCGATGAAAGTGCGGAGTTGTGTCACTGTCGGCCCCGGTAGGTGTCGATAGGGCTGGTCCAGGAGGCGCGGAGGGTTTTCGCTCCGGGCAGTCCTGGCAGGCCGATGTCGGAGAGGCCGGCGGTGCACGCGACGGAGGCCTGGATGTTGGCCTCCACGCCGATGTCGAGGGAGTAGCCGGCCGTGTCGATGGTGACGTTGGAGGCGCGGCAGGTGATGCCTTCGCCTTGAAGGCTGCGCTCTGCGGCGGCTCGTGCGGCGGACTGTGCGCTGCCGGCGTCGCGCTCGAGCGATGCGGCGCGGGCGGCCGCGCGGGCGGCGGAGTCGACGGCACCCTCCGCGTCGGTCACCCTGCCGAAGGCGAGCATGAGCAGGAGCAGGGCAATGCCGACGGGGGCGAGCACGGCCGTCTCGATGGAGTAGCTTCCGCGGTCTCGCCGCAGGGCTTTCGTGGTGCGTGGTGAGGTCAAGGGGTGGTCCAGCGTTCGATGGGGGCTTCGGCGTGCTGGGTCACGGACAGTTCTAGGCCGGGGACGAGGGTCGCGACGCTGCCCCGGACGGTGATCCGCACTTCGTCGGCGCTACTGCCGGAGGAGGAGACGCTGGCCCCGCGGACGCTGCTGCCGAAGCGCGAGAGATAGTTCTGGGCCTGGGCGACGCCATCACTGGGACTGGAGGCGAATTGGCGCCCAGATTCGACGCCTTGCCGGGCGGCCGACTGGGCGACCTTGCGTGCGTGGAAGTACAGGCCGACCTGGAGCGCGGTGAAGACGAGGGCGAGGATGACGACGGCGAGGACAGCGAACTCCACGCTGGCGAACCCGCGGTCGTGCCGCCGTTTACGGCGCCGCAATGCGGTGCGGAGGTTCATTGCCGTTGTCTCATTTCGTACGTCCTGGTGCCCTGGGTGGCCGGGGGTCAGCGAGCCGACGCGGTCGGCGGTTCGCCGTTCTGTGCCTGCTGGATGCGCTGAACGACCATGTCCGCCAGTCCCCCCATGCGCTCGGCGGGGATGGCTGTGCCTTCCGCCCACGTGTATTCGATCTTGGCGTTGACGGATCCTTCGCGGACGTTGATGCCCTTGCCGCTCCACGTCGGCTCCTGATCGGATGCCTCGATCTCGAACCCGTCGATCTCGTCGCCCGCCGGGTTCTCACCGATCTCGTCAGGGGTCCCCTCTCCTTCAAAGAGCTGTGCCGCGGTGTCACTGTCGGGGAAAGAGATAAGCCGGATCGTCAGCTCCTGGTCTTCGAGGTTCGTGAAGCCGGCCAGCCCCACAGCCACCGCCTTCGCACACCAGGAGTCCGGCCACCCTTCGGACTGGCAGATCGTGGCGTCCAGGGTGTCCCAGGCCTTCCTGGTGCGAGGCTGGGTCAGGTCGGCCGGGACGCTGAGCTGGTTAGGCAGGGCGGCTTCGAGCTCGGCGGTGTTCAGCGGGGCCGCCTGCGACGCCTGTCCGCCAGCCGCCTGCTTCGACGGGGCCGGCCCTGCTCCTGAGCCCCCGGGATCGCTACCGCTGCCACACCCGGTGGCCACCATGGCGGTCAGTGTGACCCCTGCGAGAAGGCCAGCCAGTCGTGCGGCGCCCGATCGTGCGGTGCGAGGCATCTGCGATGTCCTGTTCGTGGGTTCGTCGGCTGGCTGGATGAGGTTGGGGTCACCCGCCGTTGATGATGCCGATCTTCTCGGTGAGTTTGCTGCGCACGGCGACGACCAGGAGGCCGGCGCCGAGGAGGAGGGCACCGGTGATGACGGCCATCTCCGTGCTGGTGGCGCCGGCGTCGCGGCGTGACTGCAGGTGGGCGTAGCGGGCGCGGATCCACACGGTCAGGGTCTGGATGTCCATGGGAAGTCTCCTGATGTCTTTCAGCTGCTGAGGATGGTGGCGGTGATGGGGATCATGACAAAGGTGAGCATGAGGACCACGCCGAAGGTGACGGGCAGGACCATCGCCTCGCTGGCTTCGTTCGCTTTGGCTTTGGCATCGCTGAGCATGGCGATACGCAGCTGGCGGGCCTGGGCCTGCAGGGTGGTGTAGACGGCGGCGCCGTCCCCGGCCAGGGCCAGGGTGTCGGCAGGCCGGCCGAGTTCGGGGATGTCGAGTTCTTCGCCGAGCTGGCGCAGGGCGTCCCAGACGGTGACGCCGGCGAGGTCGGCCTGGTGGAAGACCTGGCGCATGCGGACGAAGATCCAGCCGTCGCCGACATCGGCGGTCTGGGTGAGGGCCTGGGCAGCGCCGGAGTTGGCGACGCGGGCCAGCGCGACGCGCTCCAGATAAGAAGCGGCGGCGTGGCGCACGATGAGGCGGGCTGCGGCTGCGTCCCGGGCGACGTCCTTGCCGGGCCAGAACCAGAACACGGCAGCCAGCGCCAGAGAGAGGATGGCCGGGACGGTGTACGGGAAGGCGACGCCGGCCAGGGCGAGGAGGCCTTGGACCAGCTGAGGCAGGAGCAGTCCGTACAGGGCGAGCAGGACGCGTTTGCCGAGGTGTTCAGCCGGGCTGATGCGCAGAAGGCTGAGGTCTTTGACGGGCAGGGTGATGCGGCTGCCGAACTCGCCGAGCAGGCGGGCCCCGACGCGTTCCTGCAACGTTCCCGTTGTCGACGGGGTGCCGGTCGCGGAGAAGACGGGGGCGGCTTTGGAGGCGTCGAGGCGGTCCAGGGCACTGGCCAGGTCTGGCTTCGCGGGCCAGGCTGCCCGGACGCCGAGACCGATGAGGGCGCCGGCGGCTGCGGCGGGCAGCACGGCCTCCATGGGGATCAACGGGTGTCTCCGAGGGCGGTGAGGTGGGCGGGCAGCGGGTCCAGAAGCCGCGGGTCCGGCTGGGTGCGGGCGATGTTGCGCAGCCACATCAGGGTCCGGGCGAACAGAGCTCCGATGCCGGCCAGGACGAGCTGGCCGACCCCGGATTGGTACCAGCCGGACCAGGCGTCGTTGAGCATGCAGCCGATGACGACGACGCAGATGACCATGGACACCATGCGAGAGGACTTGCGGACCTTGGCCCGGTCGGCCTCGATGTCACGGGCATCAGCGGCCTGCTGGTGAATGGTGACGGCCAAGGCTTCCAAGGCGTCGGCGAGGCCGGGCCCCTTGTAGACGGCGTGGCTCTGAAAGAGAAGCACCACGTGGTCGGAGACGCCGTCAGCGAGTTCATCCGCGAACAGGGCGAACGCATCGTGGGCTTCCGTGCCGTCGCTGAGCCGGTCGGCCAGGCCACGGACGTTCCCCGCGATCGGGGCAGGGGCGTGCTTGGCCGATGCGCGGATCGTCTGCGCGAGGCTGATGCCGGCGGTGTGGACGCCGGCCAGATGGTTAAGCCACTGGCCGAGCGCTTCGAGGCGCTCGATCCGCAGCGACGCGGCCGTCCCCGGATTGAGGATATAGGGGACGCCGATAACGGCAGCTCCCGCGAGGAGGCCGTGCACGGGCCATCCGGTCCATGCCCAGACCAGAAGGGTGACGGCCCCAGCGGTGGCGACCAGGTAGCGCCACCGCTCGCGCCACTTGGCCGGCAGCTCAGCCTGGGCCCGTCGGATACGAGCCGCCAGCGGCGAAGGCGGCTTTGTGGCATCGCGGACCCGGCCGCGCAGTTCACGGACCGCGCTGACGACGGCGAGGATCGCGAGGACGGTGCAGCAGGCGGCGACCAGCGCCAGTTGAGAGGTGGTCATGGGGTGCTCACTGTCTGCAGGGGCGGCCCCCACCAGCCGTGCGGGTTATCGGTCAGCCACGAGCGGTGAAAGTGGCCGGTGCGCTCGAGGTCGTCGATGAAGCCCGGCATGTTCTTGTAGGCGGCGCGCGGCTCGCCGCTGTGCGGGCCGAAGATCTCGGTGGTGACGGGGCGACCGCCCTCTCCGACGACGTCGTGGACCTCGTAGATGTGAGACGCGTAGCGGTGCTTGCGGCCCCCGCGGCCTGACTCGTTGAGGTAGGTGATGTAGACGACGACGTCGATGCTGGAGGCGATGAGGTGGTTCGCCGCTTCGGTGGCCATCCCTGCCTCCGTGCACAACTGGACCAGGCGGGAGATGATCCCGTGCGCGCGCCTCACGTGGAGGGTGCACATGGATCCGGATCCGCCGGCGGACATGGCCTGCAGCATGGGGAGGATCTCGGTGGAGCGGACCTCGCCGACGATGACGCGCGAGGCGTTGTAGCGCAGTGCGGTGGGGAACATGTCGCTGATGGTGACTTCCCCGGCGAGCTTGTCGCCCTGGCGCTCTCCGTTGGACTGCCTGGCTTCGAACCCGAAGGTGAGGGGCCCGGGCTTGGGCCCGGGCTCGTCCAGGTAGAGCTCCCGGTCGGATTCGAGGGTGACGAGCCGCTCGTCGGTCGGGATCTCCCTACCGAGGGCCCGCAGAAGCGTCGTCTTGCCGGAGCCCATGTCGCCGACGACCAGGATGTTCATGCGGGCGCGAACGCAGGCGACGAGGAAGGACTCCAGGAGCGGGTTGAGGGTGCCCCACTGGACGAGTTCCTTGATACCGGTGTCTCTCACCCGGTGCTTTCGGATGACGACAGAGGGCCTGCTGGTCAGGGTGGAGGCGGTGACGCGGGACCCGTCGGGCATACGGAAGCCGACCATCGGGGTGGCCTGGGTCAACGCGCGTTCGCCGTGCCCGGACAGCCGGGCCATCCGGTTGACCCAGGCGACGAGGTCCTCGTGGGAGTCGGCGACACGGTCGACGGTGCGCCGAGGCCGGTCGTAGTACTCCACGTGGGCGGTGAGTCCGTCGACCATGACGTCTTCGACGCCATCCTCGTCCAGCAGCGCCTGGAGCCGGCCGCCGCGGTACATCGCGTTGAAGACGGCGCCGCCGATCACGGCTTCCTGCTCCGCGGTAAGCGGGGTGTTGCCGTGAGCGTGCTTCGCCGACCACTCCGCCACGGCTGCGGTGACCAAGGACCGGGCGAGGGCCCGACGGTCGCTCTCCTCCATGAGTTTGTCGGGGTCACGCCTGCTGAGCGTCCTCGACACCTCGGCCTGGAGAGCTTCGATCACCTCCCATTCGACGGGGAGGTCGCCGGGCAGCCCGGCCAGGCGTGGCACACCGGTGGGGCTCGCGACCGCTGACGGCGCCGCCGGGCGTTCCGGCGCGGCCGGAGCGCCGGGCCGCTGAACGAGGCGTCCGGTCAGCAGGCTGGCGAGCTCCTCGCGGCCCATCGCCGGATGACCGTTCACGCCGGGCCTCTGGTGAGTGTCAGCCACGGCTTCTCCCTCCTCGCAGTTCGACCAGGCGTTGCAGCATCCCGGTTAGCTGCGGGTTGGCCTGCCGGGCCGGGAACTCCTGCTGGATACGCCGACGCGAGGAAGCCGCCTCGATCTGCTCGGTGGCCGTACGGGCGTGACGCAGCAGAGGGCTGCGCCCGTAACCGCGCGGCTGGCGGCCGCCGTGCGCGAGGTAGCCGGCCGTGTCCGGATCCCAGGGCAGCGCCGCCAGAACAGGCACCTTGAGTGCCTCGGCGACCTGGTGGGCCCGGTAGGCCCCGTCCTCGATGAGGAGGAGGCCCAGGGCATCAGCCCCGGATCCTTGTTCCTGCAGCTCCCTGCGCAGCGGGTCGATGACGTGCCGGGCCAGGGTGAGGGACTGCTCGGTGCTGCGCACGACGAGGAGGACCAGGTCGGCCTGGTGGATCAGCGGGGCCGGGGTGAGGGTGGGGTGCAGGCGTCCCGATTCCAGGGCCAGCCGCCCGGCGTCGACGAGGACGTCATATCCGGCGTCGGCGGACAGGACATGCAGCACCTCGGAAAGGGAGGGCCAGGTCCGGCTGAGCGCCGCGGCCTGGGCGGGATCAGTCAGGCCAGGCAACAGCTTGCGGTGCCCGGCCTCGTCCATCGGCCATAGATGGCTGGCGAAGGCGTTGGCCAGGGCGTCCCGTCCCGTGCGCTCGGCGGCGGCCAGGTGGTAGAGCCCGTGGCCGGCTGCGACCTCACCATAGAGAAATCCGGCGCGTACGGTGCCGCCAGCCGGATCACATTCTGCGAGCAGTGAGGGCCGCTTAGAGGCAAGAGTGAGGGCCAGTGCCGAGGCGGTGACACCACATGACTTGGCGGACAGGAGTGCGGTGACGGGCATGGTCAGTTGCTCCGCGGTTCCCGGACCAGCGCAATGCGTCCGATGGACGCACGCGTCGCCAGCAGCGGGCCGTCAGTAGGGGCGACGGCGAGGTTGACGACGACCGTTCCGGAGGCGTCCGGCCGGGACACCGAGACCACGACGCCCTTGATGGTGGACGGGGGGGCCTCCGCCTCGTTCGGCTCGGTCTGCTCTCCCTGCGCAGGTGTGGTGACGGCGAGGACCTTGTCTCCGGCGGAAAGGGTGCCACTCGGGGCCTGGCCGCGCTTCACCTGCACACCGACCTGCTGCCTGTCGTCGCCCAGGCCTGTCCCTGCAGCGAGCTGAGAGGAGGTCAGCAGTCCGCCCTGGCGCAGGTCGACGGCGGTTCGTTTACCGACCATCGCGGACCGCTCCGCAGCGGGCACCGGCGTCAGCCGCGCGTCGGCCGACACTTCGGCGACCGTGAGGTCTGCGGTGGTCAGGGCCTGTCCGGCCGGTACGTCACGGGCGATGGCGATCACCTTCATCCGGTCACCTGCGGAGGTGACCGCTGCGGCGGCCGCGAGCCCGGCGACTGCGGCGAGCACGATGCACAGGGCGGCCACAGACCAGCGGCGCTCACGCTTGGCAGGTACCGCCGTCGTGATGGGAATGTCGGAGCGGGAGGGGCTGGTGGGTCGGGGCACCGTCGGCGCGGCGGGGGACTCCATGGGGTGGTTTGCCTCTCGAATCACTTCGGGTGGATCGGTGATCGGGTCAATTGAGGACCTGGACTTCGGTGACGGTGATATCCACCGCACTGTCACGGACTTCGGTGAGCTGACCGGTGGGACCGTTGGTGGCTTCCCAGTTGATCGCCCAGGTGGACGTCGCGGTGACGTGGAATGTGCCGGCCGGCGTGGCTGAGGAGGGCTGCTCGTAGCGGTGACCGCAGTCCGGTGACGGCTTCTTCCCGTACTCGGCGCGGTAGGGCGTGCCCGCAGTGGTGCAGGTGACCGTTTCGCCGTCGCCCATGGTCCATACGATCTTGCTGACCTTGGCGGTGGCGGTCACAGTGATGCCGCCAGCGGCGGCGCTGGCCACGTTCGGGCCGTATGTCTCCGGACCTTTTTCGGTCCACATGTAGACCGGCATCCCGACCACACCCTTACCGCCTGGCTTCGGTGTGATTCCGATCGCCGGGGCGCGCAGCAGCATCTTGTCGACGGCCTGCTGAGCCAGAACGGCCGGGTCGACGGCTGGTGCCGTGGGCGGGTCAGCGGCCCAGACCATGCGGTGGAAAGCGGAGTCGTGGGACTCCGGGTCCTCACCGAAGGCGCAGATCTCCTCGTAGACGGCACCGTCTCCGGGCTCGTGTCCCTCCCAGTCCAGGCTGCCTGCCGGCGGCTGCGGGTCGGCAAGCTTGTAGACGCAGTGCCAGGGGTTCTCGGTGTCGCCCTCGGCGTCGGCATCATCCGCATCGGTGGCTCCGCCTCCCGATCCGCCCCCACCTCCCTGAGCGGGCTTCCCGGTTCCAGGCGCTTGAGGAACACCGACTCCGGCGCAGGTCCACTTCCCGCAGGGCGTCACTCCCGTGCTGGGCTCAGAATCGGCGTAGGCATGGCTGGACGTGGGCAGCGCGAGAATCGCGAGGCCGAGCGGCCAGGTCAAGACACGTCGCGCGCTCAGCATGCCCTGTCCGTTGGCTCGTCGCGGATAACCTTCCACCCATCGGGCCAGTGCTCCACTGTGGTACTGACCACGAACTTGGTCAGACGCTCTGTGGGTAGAGCGGCAGGCTTTTTGGTCTCGACATTGACCACCTTCCACTGACTGACATCCAGGCAGCTCGACAGGCTCGCGTTGGGGATCTTGCGATCCATGTCGAGTTTGGTGACCGTCGGGCTCCCCACCGACACCTCACCGGTATGAATGAGCTTCCGCGCGTGGGTGCTCTTCGCGTCAGCTTCAGCCGAGCTCAGTGCCACAGAGGCAGCGAATGACTTGAGGTGGGCCGACTTGCCGCTGCTGTCGGCGTACAGCTTCTCCATCTCCTGCCAGTAGCTCAGGTAGACGGCAACGACTTCCTTCTTGGCCGCCTCCGCAGGGTCTGCCGGAGTAGCCGACTGGCTTGCCGGTGGCGTCGGGGAGGGTTTTGGGTCGGCTGCATCCCCGGAACTGCATCCCGCCGCGGTCGTCAGAGCAAGGGCGGTCAGCAGTAGGGACGCCGACCTCAGACGGTTTCGCTTGCGAAGATAGGAGGGGTTCTGCCGTCCTGTCCTTGTCACTACGTCTCCCATGCATATGCCTACAAGTGGTACGACCTGTGCTCGGCCCGAAAAGACCAGAGGTCGCCCTCGAAACCAACTTTGCGGTCTAATCCGTACCTTACGCAAAATCGTCTCAACAACTCAGCCTGTTAAGGGCGTTGGAAACCGCACAGGCCGCCAATAACTGCGTAATTCGTCGGAACTGACGAGGGAATCACACGGTTGTTCCACTGAGTTGGACGGAAATCGCTGTTGACCAGCGATTATCCAGTCAGTAAGTCGCTTCAGCGATCGGGCGGCTATGCCAACCCTCTTCAGCGTCGAGGACAGCCCGTCAGGAACCGTCCAGCCAGTCTCGTCTGGGTGCAACCGTCGAGAGCCTGCTACACCTCCACTCATCGCTCAGAGCCGTATCCGTACGCAGCGAGCTCTTCCGGCGTTCCCCACTGGTCGGCGATCCGGGCACGTAGCCTCGCGGTCTCCACTTCCTCACTCGATGCCTTGACGGCGCACTCTTGCGGACGGCTGCTCACTTCGGCTTCCCAGCGGGCTGCCGCCTTCCTCATGGCTTCTTGTGCTTCCTGTGCGTCGGTGAGGCAGCCCGCGCACAGCGGTCCGCTCGCCGCGGGAATCGGCTTCCGGCACGAGGGCTCCGCACAGTCCACAAGCCGCCCTCGTGCCTTCCCGCCGGCACGGGGAGGCGCCGTGCGGTCTGCGTTCACCGCCCGTCCCTCACGTGGCGTCCTGGCAGCCCGGCGGTCGGCGATACGGACCTCGCACAGGCGGCATTCGACACCGGTGATGACGTCACGGCCGTTCTCGCACCGGGCGTCCGCGCACGCGTAGCGGTCTCCGCGCCGTAGCGGCCGTACCATCGCGATGGCTGCGCCCACCGGGTTGTTCAGTTCTCCAGCGGTGCATTTCGCGGCGAAGCCGTGGTGGATCCACCGGTACTGGATCCGCTCGCCGAGCTGCTCGACACTCCGCCCGTCGCTCCTCATGGCGGAGAGGATCGCTGTGGACAGCTGCGGGATCTCCGGCAGGACCTCCAGCAGAGCGGGCGGGAAGTAGGCGCGCACCCTCCGTACGGTGGCGAGCTCGACCGCTGAGTGCCGCGCCTTCCGGCTGCCTTCAGCCCGCCCCGCCTTCCGCCGTCCGCGGCCTGCCTCGTTGCCCGGTGAGGAGGGAGTCTTTCCGGATGTGGCGAAGCCGCCTTCAGCCTCACGCGCGCTACTACCTGAGGTTGAAGTCCTACCGGACGTCCCACCGCTACGCGGCGCAGCCGCATCCTTGTTCTTCTTGTTGGTCTTCTCAGAAGTAGTGGTCTTCTTATGTAGGCGATTTTCCAACGTAGGGTTTTCCAACGTAGGGAAATCGCACCTTCGTTCTGACCTGGGGGTTTCCTGCGCAGTCACTTGCGTGCGGTTTTCGCATCCTGGTTTTGACCTGCAGGTTTCATCACCTGCTTGTGGTGCCTGGTCCAAGGGGTCGGACCCGGGGTCGAAGGTGAGGATCAGGCCGTCGGGCATGTCGGTGATGAAGTACTCGGCCTCCCCGAGATGGCCGGCTGCGTTCCGGGTTCGGCCGCGCTGGAGGTAGCCCAGTGCGACGAGCTCCTTCAGCCCGGAGCTGACCGCCGCGATGCCATCGGTGGAGAAGCCGGCGATCGATGCCCTGTTCACTCCGAAGCCGTCCCGGTGGGTGCTGATCAGCCCGAAGATGCCCTTGGCCTTGAAAGACAGCCGCCGGTCCCGGAAGAGAGCATTGTGGATCTGGGTGAAGTGGGCCCGGAAAGCGTCGGCGGCCATCGGCCCCCGCCGGATGCTGCCGCCGAACTGCCGCGGTGGCTTCGCCGCCATCAGAGGTCCATCCACGAGCGGCGCTCGGCCGGCCCTGACAGCGGCGTCCACACCGGTGCGGACGGCCCGTGTTCCTCCAGGTCCTCCAGCACGGCCGCACCGAGCGGAACCTTGGCGGCCAGCGTCGCGACGAGGGGATGCTCGGTGACCATGGCCCGCAGGTCCTCGGTGCGCTGCTGCAGCGTCCGGGCGGAGGCACCGGTGAGGATGAACAGGATCCGTGGGAAACGCGGGTAGAACCGCTGCCAGGCCAGCATCGCCGCCTGGTCCCCGACCAGCCCCCGGCGCCCGACCGGCTGCGGGGTGTAGTCGTGGAACCGGGCATAGGAGATGAGCTTGCTCGCCAGGCGCTCCGAACTCATCGTGGCCCGGTCGATCTCCACGAACGACCTGAACTGCAACCGCCGCGGTGAGGACGCTGTGTAATGCATCACCGCGTCCGCGATCAGCCGGTCCTCACCCCCGGTGTCCGGCAGCCGGTGAGCAATCTCCGGCACCCAGTCCAACGCCCCGTACTCATCCCCCCTCGACCGAGCCTCCTCGAGGAACGTCATGTGCGCGCGGATCCCGGCCAGAGTGTGCGGAGCTCGCAAATTCGCCTTGGTGGCATTGCCGGGAGGCACCACGCTGCGCCCCCGCAGTTCGGGCCACAGCGTCGCCACCTGGGCGCCGCGCTGGGTGAGGAACCACAGCCGGGTCATCTTGGAACGGGGGAGGACCGCAAACGAAATCAGCTTGTCCGCTGTCAGCCTGCTCAGGACAACTGACAACCCCCGCCGATCGGCCTGAGGGGACACCATCTGGTTCAGCTGCGGAGTCGAGATGACACGGTGCTGCGCGAGCAGGGCCATCACCCGATGCGCGGCGGTGTCCCCGGGAACGCATCGTGAACCTGGGGCAGTGCTCTTCGTGCCGGTCTTGGTCTCGGCCGACTCGGGACGAGTGTTCATCGATACCGCTTTCCAGTAGTGGTGTCTGAGCCGGCGGCCTCCGGGCCCGACTGAGCCAGAAAGCCGTGGACGGTCTGCTCATGGGCCGCGGCGGACGCGGCGAGGGTGGCGAGTGGCTGGGCGCCTGTGTTGGTATGCGCAGCGCGCGTAAGGGCGCGGACCTTGTCGCGCTTGGCGAGCGATCCGAAGACTTCACCGAGCTCCGGACCGCGGATGAGGAGCGGCCCGACGCGTTTGCCGGCGACGGTGAAGGAGGCCCAGTGCCGGTAACGGTCGAGCTCGGCCGCGTCCTCGGGGCTGACTTGGTCGCCCCATTCATTGGTGATGTGACGGACCGCTTCGACCGATCCGGCGGTCGTGGACAAGCACGAGGCGTTCTGCAGCAGCGCGGTCCGCACGTCGCCGCTGAGCCGGTGCAGGAGTTGCGTCATGCCGTGCATCCGCACCCCGAACTTGCGCAGCTGCTCGGTGATCTCCGCCAGCGACGTCGAAGCGGAGCCGTCCAGGGAGATCAGCTCGTCCAGATACAGCCGGAACGCTGCCCGGCGCCGCTCGGGCAGGTCACGACGGGACAGGCCGGCACGCAGCATGTCCCGCACCAGCAGCGACACCAGCAGCCGGTCGGACGGCCCGGTCCCGGCCGGGCAGATCCACACCACACGCG
Source organism: Streptomyces sp. NPDC002793 (assembly GCF_040295485.1). NCBI lineage: Bacteria > Bacillati > Actinomycetota > Actinomycetes > Kitasatosporales > Streptomycetaceae > Streptomyces > Streptomyces sp. NPDC002793. The sequence goes on from NZ_JBEOVL010000052.1 coordinate 22,614, forward strand.
AGTCGTCCATCGCCCGGCGGATGTCGTAGCTGCCGACCGGCTGCCCCAGGAACGCCTTGATGACCGGGGAGGAAGCGAGACGGTCCAGCGGGTTGAGAACGGTTGGCAGGGCGTCCTTGGGAATCTCGGTGAACGACGTCGTCCACCATGCGGCCGCTTCCGCGTCGAGTCCGCCGACTACGAGATGGCGGAAGCCGGGATCGGTCAGTAGTGAGCGGATCTGGAAGACGGTGGCCTGGCAGTGCGCTGCGTCGTGCGCGACGGCCTTGCTGTTCACCGCGACCAGCGCCTCGATGGCCTTGGTCAGGATGGTGATGGCCCGGGGTGCGTTCGCGTCTCCCCAGCCCAGACTGGTGGCGAAGGCGTCGACCATGGCGGCCGTCACCTCATGAGCGGCACGCCCGCCCCGCATGTCCAGTGGGTTCCAGCACGCAAGCTTGTCCTGGTTCCGGCGCACGGTTAGGTCGAACAGCCAGACCCGGCTCATGATCTCCGGGTGGGCGAGGTAGGGGGCGACCGTCGTCCACGAGTCGCTGTGCGGGTCGACGAAGCCCAGCCCTCGCCCGCCATGGGCGGAGGCGACGGCCTGGCACAGGGCGCGCATGGTCTTGCCCCATCCGGCTTTGCCGACCTGCACCTCGAACAGGGTGTCGTCCTCGCGGGTCGCCACCAGCCGCTCGCGCCCGTCCGGACCCCGGTACCAGCCCTGCGGCACCAGCCCCTGCTGGAGTTCTTGCGGATCGAACGTGGGAATGTCCGTGGCCAGCAACGGCAACCGGGCGTGCACCGTCGGCGGTTTCAGGAACCCGGCGAGCTCCTCGACCCGCGCCCACGAATTACGCCCGGGCCGCATCAGCCCGCTCGCCCACCGCTCATCGAACCGGTCCCGCCACGGCCACCGGTCCGGACCCATCCGCACCGGCCCCACCGACCAGCCGGCCGACGACAACCGGGTCCGCGCGGCATACACGTCCAGCGCCGCCTCGATGTGCCGAAGCCGACGCTCCGCCCGGCCCACCACGTTCGAGGAGCACCGCACCAACAACTGCACCCGCACCAGCCCCGCGTCCTCGGCCAGCTTCCCCAGCGCCTTGTCCCGATCCAGCCGCGGCGGCCGCGGCGCCATCAGTAGACTCCGCCCCGACCCCGAACGCTGCTCCTGGGGCATGGTCAGCTTCGTGACCTGCCAGGCCAGGGCATCCTCCGTCGTCGCGGCGTCCTGCGTCATCCACCTCGCCTCGCGACGCGACTCACGCCGCGCGTGCTGCCTCGCGGAGTCGACGACCTGCCAGCGCCTGGCCCGCAGCCGCCACTTCGACGCCGGCGACATGTCCAGGCACACCTCCGCCAGATCACCCAGATCCGCCCGGAGATCGGCGACGGCGTCGATCAGCGGCTGCAACGGATCCGGCTCCAACGGAACCTCCCGCAACCGCGCCCCCGGAGCCCCATGCAGCGCGAACACCGCCCGCATCGTGTGGTCCGGCTCCTTGCGCTTCCGCTTGGTCCGCGGTGGCCGGACCGGCTCGGAGCGCACCCGGGCATACGGGGTCTGCAGCAGCAGGTACCGGGCCGACGCCGGAGCCTCGACCAGGTAGGTCAGCGGCTTACCGCCATCGGCCCGCAACCGCACCCGCACCGCCCGCGCCGACCTCGGAGCCCACCACGGACCCGCACCAGCCGCCCGGATCAGCTGCGCACCGAACCGGCTGATCTCCTCACCGCTCGCCTCGAACTGACGCGACGGCACCAACTCCACAAAGGTCCGCCGCTCCAGCGCCGCAGCCGACAAACGCCGCTCCAGCACCGTCCAACCGCATGCCAGCACCGTTCCGACCAAACCCAGCAGCCACGCGGTCGCGTAGACCCAGTTCGCCCACGACCACGCCAGAGAACCCAGGGATGTCATCACGTCCCATGCCGCGCTGGGAGCGGAAGCCACGGTGACGCCGTGGAGAGCCATCAGACCCCCTCGGACGAGAGAGAGCCCACGGGCCTGTCCCGCCTGATCGGTCCGGCGGGGCTCGGAGCAAGCACGAGGTGTAGGGGCATGAGGTACTCCGGGGGGAGGTGATCCGGTGTTGTCTCCAAGGAACCCGGCACCACTCACCGATTTGCTCACCACGGCCACCCGGTTGCAATCACGGTTGAGGAACAGCCCTCGTGGTGAGTGCGTGGCGGCCCGTTGGCCACTCACCATCGCTGGTCAGGGCGCATGTCACGGGATGCAGCACTCAGGGAGCAGACGTCCCCGGCAACAAGAACCGGGGAGCCGTCGCGCAAACTCTCACCACGGCCGTGCACCCGTTTACTCGCCGCGATGCCGCAGGGCTCTCGCTGACCGGTGGAACTCCTCGCGGGCAGACGGCCCTGTGTGTCAGCGGCGGCTGTGATGCTGTGGGCATGACCGAACCGAGCACCGCCGCCGACTACGGGTGGCTCAAAGAGCAGTATGCGTTCCTCATGGAGGCGTACTGCATCACCCTCGTCCAAGGACTGCCCCCCGACGGGCTGCTCAAGGCACTCGGCGCCGCCTCCTGGGAACACGTGACCGGCGTGCGCGCCATGGAGGTGCCGGCGTACGAACGGTCGGAGGACGGCGGGTACTTCGTAGGAGTGGCTGCCGTCGGTGACTGGTCGCTGATGGTCGAGTACAACGGCTTCGTGGGCGTCACGGACGCGCTCATGCTGCCCATCTCGCAGGGCCGGGAGGTGGTCTCCCATTTCTGCAACGTCAACGCTGTCGATCACTTCTGCTGGTACGAGGACGGAACCACCCGCCTGCACTTCCAGCCTCTCTTCGCCTACCAGCGCGACGGGAGCCACCCCGACAGGGTCCTCACGGAGATGGAGGAGGCGGGCTTCGACTTGGACGACACGGACGAGCGCAACTACGAAGGGCACACCGAAGCTGCCTTCGCCCTCGCCGAACGCCTCACCGGCGTACGCCTGACGCCTGAGCTCTTCGGCTCTGCAGAGTTCACCTGCGGCCGTGTGCCAGATCCACGCGGGTAGTCCCGGGTAAGACACGGTCGGAGCTCACCGCACAGGCGTCCAAGCCCCGGCTTGCCGGGTGAATCGGAGGGTCGCAGTGCGCCCATCCATGAAGGTGCCGGCGGGGTCGGCTCCCGCCCACACGAGGTGCACCACAGCGTCGGCCTGATTGCTGTCGTCGCGGCGAGCGATCAGCGCCTGGATACGAACCCGGGAGTATACGGCGGCCGAGGGCGAGTCCGGGAAGTAGTCGGGCCACTTGGACCGGCCAGCGCCGGTGAGCTCGGCCATCCACACCGCGCGTCCCAAGGCGGTCAGCTGCGCCTCGTCGGCCGGTGCAAGGTCGGAGGGGAGTGCTTGTTCCAGTGCGTCCTGGACGAGAGGGTCGGCGCGGGGGCCTGCTCCCGGCTCCGGCAGAGCCCGCGCGGCCGGTGCTGACGGGGTCGCTGCAGGCGCTGCCTCGACTGCGGGGGAAGCGGCAGACGGTTCGGCGGTGACCGGCGCTGTTACATCAGCGCTGGCGAGTGCTGCGGGGCGGGGCGCCGATGCAGGGGACGGAGTCGTGCGTGGCGCACCGGCTTCGTGGGGCGCGGGCATGGCGTAGAGCACCAGGGCGCAGCCGGTCGCGGCGAGCACGCCGGCCATGGCGATCAGGGCGCGGCTGCCTTTCGAGGAGGGTGGGCGGGTCACAGGATCCGGGCTCCTCCGGCGTAATCGGCCATGGAACTCACAGATTCGACACGGACCCGGGTGCCGGGCTTTGGGGCGTTGAGCATCTGGCCGTTTCCGAGGTAGATCCCGACGTGGTGAATGGTGCTGTTGCGGGTGGGGACGTAGCCGTAGAACACGAGGTCGCCCGGCTTGAGTGCGCTGATGCCGGCGGAGGCGGGGATCCGCCTGCCGACACCCGCCTGCTCGGCGGCCGTGCGCGGCAGCGTCACACCGGCCCGTGCGAACGCGTAGAGGGTCAGCCCGGAGCAGTCGAAGCCGGTGACGGTGCGCCCGTCCTGGCCGCCGGGTGAGCAGCAGACCCCGCGGGAGGGGCCCTTGGCGTTGCCGCCGCCCCAGGAGTACGCGATGCCTTTCTGGGCGAGGGCGGCGGACAGGACGGTGCGGGCGGTGCCGGCGGCCTGGCCGATCTCACTTGCTCCGGAGGAGGCTTCGTCGTAGCGGTGGATCCAGCTCAGCACGTCGGCGACGTAGGCGTCGGAGTGGTTGTAGACGAAGATCGCCCTCTTCAGCTGGGCTTCGTCCTTGAGGTTCTGGCCCTCCCAGCAGAGGTAGGAGGCTGCCGCCAGGGCGGCATCGTCCGCGTTGTGCGGGTCGATGACTCCGTCACCGTTGGCGTCCTCGCCGTACCCGCGAAACGTCTGAGGCAGGAACTGGAACGGCCCGACGGCCCGCTCGTACACCGCGTCGCCGTCCCATGCGCCGCCGTCGGTGTCGGGGAAGACGCTGGTGTTCCCCCCGACCCCGGACCCGTTCAGCGCCGGGCCCAGGATGTGCGGGCTGATGTCCCCGGCCGCGCTGATGCTGTGCCCGCCGGCGTGGTTGGACTCGATCCGCGCGATCCCGGCGAGGATCTGCCACCGCATGCCCCGACACCGGGGCGCGACGTCCCGCACTGCGACGACCGCGTTCTTGTACGCGGCGAGCATCCGCTCCGGGATCCCCGGGGCCGATCCTCCGATGTCCTCGCCCTGGTCCTCGCTCATCGTGGTGGCGGCGGAGATCATCGAGTTCATCGGGGCGACGCAGCTCACAGCACACACCAGCAGCACCACACCGAGGAGACCCGCCTTCTTCCAGGACTTCACTCCAGATCACGGCCCCACGAGGGCTCGTTCTCCCACCCGGTGCGCTGCGCGCGCATCAGTGCGTCGAACACGCGGCGTCGCGCATCGACAGCCGCATCCTCCTGCCGTGTGGTCGAGGTGTTGCCTGCGCCCGGGCCGGTCGGCGTCGTCGAGGTGTTGGTCGGACCTGTGGCGATGATCGCTGTGGCGGCGGCGTTGCGCGCTGCGGTGCGTACCGGTGCCTTTGGGTCGTGGGCCTGCCACGTGGCGGCAGCTTTCTGCGAGACGTGGTCGATGCCCGCAGCGGTGGCACGCCCGGCCGAAGCCCACTCACCGGCGTCCTCACGGACCTGACTGGCTGCCGCCCGCAGCTGTGTCTGGGCATCACGGGTGACCGCCGTAGCCGCCCGGGCCCCAGCCTTGACGTTCCGCGGCGCACCCAGCGTCGCCCCGTAGCCGAAGCGAGCGGTGCGGCTGGCGACCCTGTACCCCCGGAAACGCATCGCCTTTTCGTGAAGGCGGGTCCCAGCCAGGGGCTGCTCAGGTTCGGGCGCCTGGTCGGGCAGAATCTCGCCGGTCACCTTGTGGACCCGCATGGTGTCGCCGGCTCCACCTGCACCGGAGGCACCAGCGCCCTGAGGGCCCTCCTTGGCGATGAGCCGCAAGAGCTTCACGGACTCGTCCTCTTCCTGTGGGGGGCGGCCGATCAGGGCCCCGTAGGCGCCGCGCAGAGCGAGGCGTCCACCGGCCAGGCCGAGCATCATCGGGGCCATGCCGCGGCTGCCTTCGGCCGCCGCTTCGCCGAGTAGCCGGCTGCCGTCGATGGGCTGGCCCGCGCCGTCGGCCATCGCGGCCACGCTGTTCAGCAGTCCGTGGCGCATCCCGAGCATGTGGGCCGCGGCCGAGGGGCGGCCGAGCAGGCCCATGCCGAGGCCTGCGCCTGCCTGTCCGCCCAGGTTCATGGCGAGCGCGGCTCCGATCTCGGAGGAGTCGCCGGGCAGGTGCGAGCCGCCGATCTTCGCGTAGCGCATGCGCATGGCCATGCGGTTCCCGAAGGAGGTGATACCGGTCAGGAGCTGGCGGTGGAAGGCGAGTCCGACCAGGGCCATGACGTCCAGGAGCAGGATCCGCTCGATCATCAGGTCCGGGCCGTTGGTGAGGATCGCGTCCACGGCGATCCCGAAGAACGGGATGAACATGCAGATCCCGAAGGTGGACAGCATGCTGATCGCGAAGACGGCCAGCCACTTCCACACGGCCTGGCGGCCGGGGCCGGGGAGTATGCCCAGGACGAAGGCGACGACACCGCCGGCGGCGGCCGCGACGTCGGCGGCCTGGGTGCCCAGCAGCACGATGACCGCCGACAGGAGCATCGCGCAGATCAGCAGCGCGGCGATCAACAGAAGAACGGCGCCGCCGGCCCGCCACCACGTCGGCTTCTTCGCGTACTCCGCAGCTGCCTTGCCGACCGGCCCTGCCTTCTCCATGTCGGTGAGTGCGGCGGCCAGCTGCTGGTCCTCCTCGGTCAGAACCGGGCTGGGAGTCTCCAGCAGCGCGTTGCCCGGAGTGAGCGGCGGCAGCGCTGCGTCGCGCTTGTGACCGTCGCTCTCACAGAACTCCTTCGCCGGGCCGTCGATCTCCTCGCAGGGGTCGTTCTTACCGTCCTGGCCGGTGAGGTAGTTGCCGGAGACGAGACGCAGATGGATGGCGTAGGCCTTCTTGTCGGAGGCCTTCGCCGGGTCCAGGGTCCGGCCCCACTGCAGCAGCATGTGGGGCTTTACGACCAGCGCGTTGGTCACCGACTCATGAATCGGCCGCGCCACCTCGGTCCCCGAGACCGGCTTCGCCCTTTCACGCTCGAGGCACTTGAGCTCAGCCCCGCCCGCCAGGCTCGCGCACGGCTCCGCACTGGCGACCTTCCCGCCCCAGCTGTAGGAGTTCACCGTCAGCTGCGCGACCTCCGCGGCTCCTTCCTGTGTCGCGACCAGCGGGCCCTGCTGGGCGAGCAAGTAGTCGGGGCGTACGAACGCTGACGCGGCGAACGCGGCGATCAGCAGCGTGAGCACGATCTCGCCGAGCCCCTTGCCGACCTTGCCGCGCATGACCATGACCAGCCCGAACACGAACGCCCATGACAGCAGCAGCCCCTTGAGACCGAGGGTGTCCACGACTGCGCTCTCGTAGGCGTCCGACACCTTCTGCGCGGGACCGGCCAGCATGTGCAGCAGGGGGAAGCGGAAGGCGAACTCGACAGCCCAGCAGGCCAGGCCGACGAACACCCGGGTGATCGTGAACAGGCCGGACAACACGAACGCCAGGGCCTGCGACTTCAGGGACACGATCGACCCGCCGTTCGCAGACAGCTCGTACCCGTCGATCGGGACCCCCTCGGAGGACCGGATGTTCAACGGGGCCAAGAGATCGGCCGAGTCGTTGCCACCGGTCGCGGCGTGCGCGACCGACGCGTTGACCATCAAGAACACGAAGACCAGCACACACACGTACCCGGCCTGGCGCACAGTGCCGCGCTGCGGGGCCCACCGGCGGACCCACCCACCAACGGTGGCGGCAGTCAGCGACGTCACTGGTGCCCCCGGCTCTGGCGAGCCGACGATGCCGGGCAGTACACCAGTCCAGGAACGGGTACCTGCATGCACGCCTGCTCGGGCAGCACGTCCTGCTCGACGACTGAGGTGAGCGCAGGCAGGGCCGGAGCGCACATGCCGAGGAGCGGCACGCTCACGAGGAACAGCAACGCCAGCCGGTCGGCCCTAGACGTCCGCACGGTGGACCTCCTCGACGACGGGGGTAATCGTCCGCGTGGAAGGAGTGGCGGTCGTGGGCGTGGTGTAGATGGCCTTCTCGATGCGGGGGACCGGGGGGACGTGGACCTTGATGCGGCCGACTTGCATGCGTGGATCGCGTAGCAGCATTTCGCCTTCGCGGCCCTTCTGGCCGACGGGGGAGAGCCCGGTGGTGACCATGCGGAGCAGGTCCTCGTCCTCGCTGTCCAGCCCGAGAAAGGCGAGGCCTTTGCGGGCGCGGGCCTGGTCGCTGGTGCGGGCCAGGACCTTGTAGGCGAGGAGCCCGGAGTCCTTGCCGAGCTCGTCGGCGTCGTGGGCGGCCAGGATGCAGCCGGCGCCGTGTTTGCGACCGTCGTGCAGGATCTCGTGGACCAGGGCGCTGCCTTCGGCGCTGCTGGTCAGCCAGTACGCCTCGTCCATGGCCACGGTGCAGAACCGGGACGGGTCGCTGAACGCGGCCTGGCGGGCGATGGCCGCGATCAGGTAGAGCACCGCCCTGCCGATCAGGGCCTCCAGCGGCTGCTGGCGCAGCACCTCCATGTCGGCGAACGCCTCGCGCGGCGGCAGCGTGAGACCGGTGGTCGTCATGACCACCATGTCCGCGCTGAGATCGCCGTCCAGCGTGACCGGGGGCAGGCCCGGGTCGAAGACCATTCCCGCCAGCGGGTTCGAGCTCACGATGGACAGCAGCTCGGACATGGTCGTCGCAGCGTCGCGGCGGCTGGAGCCGGGCGAGCTGCTCGACGCCAGAGCGTTGAGCGCTCGCAGGACCGATGCCATGGACGGTTCCGGGCCGGAGGCGGCCTCTTCGACTGCGTGGTGCAGCACCGCACCGGACGCGGACATCGGCCCGACACCGAGCTGCAGGGTGAGGTAGGACAGGGCGTAGTGCGCGCCGACGGGTCCGCCGAACACACGCAGCGGATCGATGGACAGCTGGGCCTTCGCCGCGTCGATGACCTCGCACCGGCCTACGGCCGCAGACTGCGCGAACGTTGCCCACTCCCGGATCGGGGTGCGGTCGATGACGATGGCCCGCCCGCCCCGGTCGGCGACCGCGGCGACGAGGAGTTTCTCCAGCACACTCTTGCCGCCGCCGAGGTCCCCGACGATGCCCATCGAGGCGCTCGCGTTGCGCTGCGGGGCATCCGCGAGGTTGATCAGGACGGGGCGGATCGTCCCGCAGTCCAGGTCAACGCCGATCATCATGCCGCTCGGGTCCCCGACCCGGGTGTTCGTGAACGCACCGCTGGCGGCCCAGTCCTCCGACAGCTGATGCTGCGTGAACTCCCGCACCGCGGCCGGACGCACCGACCCCGGCAGGCCCAGGGCGAAGAGTGCTTCCTGCATGCCGTGCGGGCGCACCGCCCGGTAGTCCCCACCCGACAGCAGCGCCACCAGGGCCCGGGCCCGGGCATCACACACCACCGGATCCGGCCCCCACACAGTCAGGACGGTGACGGACTGGACCTCCACCTCAACGCTCGACCGGGACAGCCTGGCGTCCTGCTCGGCCAAGACCCCGTCGGCCTCGGGCAGCGAATGCGGCATGCCGGTGGGCTGAGCACCGTACTGCTCGGCCTGGTCCAGCAGCTCCTTCTTCTTCCGCCGCACCTGCTCACGGGCCCGATCGGACGGGACCACCTGCATGTCGACGGTGAAGTCGACCGGGAAGCCCAGCGACTCCAACTGCGCCAGGAGATCCGCGGACTCCAGCGCCTGCACCGCGGGAAACTCCGCCAGCGCGAGATGGGCTTGGTAGCCGGTTCCGGCTTCGCACTCCACCTCCAGCCACCGGCGCGCCAACGGCGATGCACCATCCTTACGCCACCACGAATCCCCGCCCTGACCTGAGCGGCTGCCCTTCCTCTTCTTCGCCTCCTTGCGGGTGTAGGCCTGGTCTGTGGTGGGGCGGCCGCCTTCTGCGAGCCGGACCTGGCCCAGGTCGGCGTACGAGGGGGAGCGGAGCTCATCACCCTGCAGCCGGCTGCCGTAGAGGGAGGACTCCTCAGCGTCGGCGAGCAGCGGCTCCTCCAGACCCCGGTGCACCGCGTGCTGGAGCATCCACACGACCTCCGCAGGGCGGGCCGGCCGCAGCGACAGCCCGCCACCGAGGGCGGCCTGCACACGGTCCGCCCGCTCGGTGAACTCGGTGACCTCGTCCGCGGCAACCGGCACCGGGGCCAAACCGAGCGCACCGGACAGCTCCGACCACATCGCCGACCCGTTCGCGGCCAGATCGAACCTGCGTCCTGGCGAAGTGAGCGGAACGGCAAGCCACAGGGTGCGCCGGTGCATCTCCTGACTGGCCAGCAGATCCAGAGCGGCCGCGGTCGTCTCCGCCCAGGGCGGCAGGTGCTGCCAGTCGACACCTTCAACCATCTGCTCGGCGACCTCACCCGGATCGACCCGGGCCGCCAGCCCGAACAGGCGGGGTGCCCCGGCCAGCGAACGCACGAGAGACGTGACACGGCTCAACAGCTCGTCGCGTACCGCCGGCGCTACGTAGCGGCCGCCGACCGGAGCGACGCGCCAGACTGCCCACACGGTGCCGGACACCGACCAGACCAGATGCCCGGCAATATGCCGGAACGGAATTCGCATCAGGACCTCCCCGCCGTCTGCGCACCGGCGAGCAGCCCGGCCAGGCCGGTGACCGGCACCGGCCGCGCCTGCGGTGCCGGCCGCGGCGCCCGGGGCCGTGCGGACGGCTTCCTCTTCGCCTTCGTACGCTGGCGTGCCGCGGGGATCGGAGCGGCGTCAGGGGCGAGGCGGGCGACCTCGGCCGCCGCGGGCTCGACGATGAACGTTCCGGAGAGCAGCGTGGACGAACGGTCGCGGGCCACGCGCCCGGCGATGCGTCCCGCAGGGTGGCGGGCCAGCAGGCTCAGCCAGCCCATGGCAGCCGTCATAGGGGAGCGTCCGTTGATCTTTGCCCCGCGCACTGCCCATACGGCGACCAGCCACAGCACCACCGGCACCGGGCCCGTCCACGACCACCACGCGAACGTCCTTACCAGCAGCAGCGCACCGCCGCCGAGCACCGCCAGCTGCGCGGGCGTGTACGGGCCGAACCAGATGACCCAGTCGCCGAGCTTGCCCAGAACCCACGGATGGCGACGTGCAGCCGTGTAGACCCGGGCCACCCGCTGCCGGTCGGGCTGCTTGGCGCTCACAGCACACCGCCCGGAACCGGAGCGGGAGTCTGCTCGGTAGTCACGACCACGGCCGCGGGCTGCGAGTTGGCGGGGTTGTTGACTTCGTCCTCGAAAATGCTCGCCAGCGAATCCCGCGAATTGTAGATGCCCAGCGCGAGAACGAGACCGATCAGGGCCCCGATGCCCGCCTTGAGGGAGACCTTGCGGACGACGGTGATGACGACGATGGCGATCAACGCTACCTTCAGACCCTTGTCACCCCAGTCCTCCAGCGTCCCCAGCCACGAGTCACCGAGCGAATCGAGCTTTCCGGCCAGCACGAGAGAGCGGCTCACTGCTCCTCACCCCCGGCGGCGGAGTTCTCAGCGGACGGTTTGGCCGCCGGGTCGGCTCCGGCGTGCAGGGCGGTGACTTCCCACCGTCCGGACCGGGCGGTCATCGTCAGCTCGTAGGCCAGTGGCCACTGCTCCGCCTTCGCGGCCAGAGCGGTCACCTGTGCCTGCACCCGAACGCTCGTCCCGTCCTCAGGCACCGGGCCGGCGGCCACCTCGGCGTCGGCCGAGACGTCCTCGACTCGGACCGCGGTGTACTCGGCATCCGCTACCGCCGCGAGCTCCGTATCCGGGGACAGGTACCGGCCCACTTCACCGACCCTCGCGAGGTACGCCCCGAAGAACTCACCGAGCGAGGCGACCAGCTCGCTGTCGGCCGGAAGGCGGTTCTCGAACCGCGAGGCACCGGCCACCGCCACCGGCGGACCGGCGACCTGCGCCGGGGGAGCCGTCACCCGGAACGCCCCTGCCCCACTCGCAGACTCCTTCGCGACCACCGGAACGGCGAAGTACTTCACCGCCCGCGAGGCATTCCGAGCCTCTGCGGCACCGGCATCCTCGTCACGGACGGTGAACTGCGCAGCGACCACCACCGACCAGCGACCACCCCCCAGATGCTCACTGCGCACCGCCATCACGGACTGAAACGGCTGCGCACTCACCGCACCGGTATGAGAGGGCAGTGCCACGTCGGGGGCCAGCGTGTGGACCATGCGAGCCGTCTGGCTGTCGGGTGCTGCGTCATCACTGCGCAGCCACAGATCACAGAACAGCGCCGCCACACCGGACGGATCGGCGGTGCGTACCGGGGCCGCGGCGGCAGTGTGCTGCGCAGCGGCTACGACCGTGCGCGGCATTGCGCAGGCGACCACCAGCGCAACGGGTCCGGCGGCGAGTGCCGTCCAGACCCCGATCCGGGCCAGGGAGACGCGTCGCTTCGCCTCCCGCAGAGGACTCGCGGGCGGCTCAGACGGTCGAAGCGGGGAAGGGGAAGACGCCGCGGGGGCGCGCCTTCGAGAGGTTCCTGCGGTCATGCCGGGGCTCCAAGGAGAGAAGCGGTCAGATCTTGTCTCCAAGGAACCCGGCACCACTCACCGGAACACTCACCACGACAACCCGGTTGAAATCACGGTTGAGCACGACCTCCGTGGTGAGTTTCTGCACCCGGCGGTGAGTTCGGCCCGCCACACACCATGTCTGGTCAGGGCCCCATCCGCCGCTTCTGAGACGCCGAGGAGGACCGGGAGCACGGATGCAAAGCCGGGCCGCCAACCGCAGCCGTGAGCACGTCGGCTTCCTCGAAATACCGCATCCGGCGCCCGTCCAAGGGATCCGTAATTAGCCGGAGCGCATCGATCACACTCGACTTACCCGCGTTGTTCTCCCCGATCAGCACCGTCACTTCCTGCCGCAGCGGGATCTGTACTCGCTCGCAGAACCAGACCCGCTCTACCAGCACTTCGGCCACGTACACCGCTCGTCCCGTCCTGACACATCGCCTAGCGAAGCGACGGTCAGATGATCGTAGGCGTGGCATGGCGGGTACGTCTGCCCGCAGTTCTTACGGGGATGGGTGTGCAGCACTTCGGACCCACACGCAGATGCAATCGACCTGCGTGAGTCTGCGCCCAAACGGCATCCCCGCTCGGTGGCCGGAGTGAGGTTCCCCCGAGATGCGGAAGGTGGTGACAGAGGGTCAGATGGTTCTCATGAGTGCTCCGTCGCCGGTGCCAGACACCGGCCTCCCGCTCCGGGCCCGGACACTCTGGCACACAGAAGCCGCGGCGTGTGCCGGGCTGCGGTTCCTCCTGGTCCTCGATGCCGCAGCATGCAGTCCGGTGCGGTCGGCTGCGCAGCGCGCTGGCCGGTGAAGGGTCCAGCGGCCGCAGGGGGGGCGCAGCGAGGACCATGCGCGGCCGGCGCGGGGTCTACCTGACTGCCTGGCTCCGGGGTGGTGGGTGTGGTGGCGGTGGGCGGGCGTGGTCTCGGGGAAGACGGGGCGCCACTGCGCTGGCCTCACGGGGGACTGCGGCGGCCGATGGGCGCCGCAGCGACCAGGCACCGGGCGGGGCGCACTATCCCCTGCACTATCCGCTCCACTTTCCCCTGCACTATCGGCTCCCCTATCCCCTGCACTATCGGGCGCGATGACTCCGCCCTCGCCTCGCATAACAGCAGGTCAAGCCCTGGTTTTCCGGCGGTGAGTGCTCAGACTTCCCCTCTTCTACCTGGCCTGTCCTGCTGTGTGGGGGTGGGTGGGTGTGGGCTGGTGTTGGGCGTGGTCTCGGGGAACCGGGCGGCGCTGCGCTGGCCCTTCTTCTCGGCCCGTCGCAGGGGCTCCGGACCGGCGACGAGACCGACGACCAGGCGGCGGCGGTTCTACTCCGGCTGCGACGCCGGCCGCTGCGCCTCGTCGTCCGCGCTGAGCTTAGCTGAGAGCCTGGCTCTGAACTCGCCGCGCCGTCCTCGACCTACGCGGCCACGTACGTATGCGCACGCCCGGATTCTCCGGTGCGTGCGCCGTCGTCGTGTGGTCAGGCTGCCCAGTCGAGTCCGAGGGCGGCGAGGACAGCGAGTTTGTCAGCGGCGAGCTTGGCCCTGCGGGTTTTGGAATTCGTCAGAAATACCCCCAACTTCACGGGGTGCTCCTCGCCGTCGACGACCACGGTTTCGATGTGGGCTCGGGGCAGCGGGCAGGGGTGCCAGTCCGAGAAGTTCCAGCCGCTGCCGCTGCTCGGGCAGCAGCCCCTCCCACACTGCGTGTTCGCGCTGGCGGTTGATCCATGCGCCGACGTCGCATCCGTGGACGAGGACCCCCGGCAGCACCTCGGTCAGCCCCTGTTCCTCGAAGAGCAGGGCTCGCGCGGTGGAGTAGTGCCGCTGCCAGTCCACCGACCAGTCCGAGTTCCACTCGGGGTCGATGGCCTCCAGCGCCGCCCGCCGCTCCCCGGCCCGGACCTCGTCCTTGCCGAGCCCGCCGGCCTTGCGGAGGTTGGCCAGCCACTGACCGACCGCCACCCCCTCCACTATCGCGTCTTTCGGGGCGGCGAGTGTGCCGTGGACCGAGTGGTAGGTGCGGGCCGCGGTGAGGTTGCGCCAGAATCCGGCGTCTGCGACCGACCACACCATGCCCACCTCGTTCAGCAGCTCGGCTCGCCACGCCTTGAGCGTGCCGAGCCGGAAGGCGCGGCGCTGTTCGCTGACCCATGCGCCCAGCGCATACGTGATGCGGTCCTCGCCGAGCTCCGCGGACGCGTCCAGCGGCAACTGGGCGTCGCCGCGCTCGCGTACCCAGTGGCGCAGGGCGTTGTACCCGGTGAGCCAGATCTCGGAGTCGGGGTGCAGGACTCGGGTGCGCAGGAACAGTGCGACCTCTCCGGGGTCCCGGGGGAGGGAGGACCGGAGCAACGGCACGTTGGCGCCTGGGTGTTCCTCCTCGGTCGCGTCGTCGTCCGTGCCCTCCTGGGCGGTGGCCTTGGCCGTCTCCTCGTCCGTGCCGCCCTCGGTGCCGGCCGCCGCGGCCTCGATGTAGTGGTCGGCGTCGTCCTGGACATCGTCGTGGTCGCCTTCCTCGCGGAGGGGATCGAGTGCGACCACGGACGTGGCCTGTCCCCGGGCGGTCGTGGTGCTCAGCGCCATGCGCTCGATGACCCGGGCATCATGTGCCCGGAGCCCTTGGAGGACAGAGACAAAGCTGCGGTAGCTGGCCGACGCCATCATGTCGGAGGGGTCCTCGCCCGCCTCCAGGAAGACGGGCACGATGATGCGGCTGACCTTGCCCTCTCCGGGGTTCTGGCGCAGGCCCCGGCCGATGATCTGCACGATCTCTACTGGCGAGCTGCGGGTGTCGGCGAACACCACGGCTCCGACCCCGCGCTTCCCTCGGATGTCGATGCCTTCGCCGAGTACTCGGCAGCTGGAGAGGACACCGAGGTCGGTGATCCAGCCGTCTTCGTCGATGCCGTCCGCGAACCGGTCCAGCCCGGCCCTGCGGTGTGTGGCGGGGTGTTCGCCGCACAGCCATTCCGCGCCGCCCCGCCCCGGATAGGTGACAGGGTCGGTCGCGTGGAGCTCGGCCGCCGTCTCCGGCAGCGCGCGGGCAAAGGCCATGGCGTCCAGGGTTCGGGCGTGGAACGTCATGAACGACCGCACCCCCGACTCGTCCGCGTGCTTGAGCAGCGCCTCCTGGAGCGCGGCGAGGCGCCGGCCTCGCCGCTCCTCCGGCGACGCGTCCGGCCCGGGTGCCTGCGGGTCGCGGATCTCCAGGACGTCGATCTCGAACCGCGCGAGGACGCCGCGCTCGACACTTTCCATCAGCCCGAACTCGAACAGCACCGGCCCGTACAGATCGACGTCGTCCATGGAGGCGGCCAGGCGCCCGCCGGTCTCGTCCGCGCCGGCACTCCCGGGCGTTGCTTCCCAGAGTCGGGGGGTGGCCGTCATGTAGAGGCGCCGCTCGGCAGGGATGCGCGCCTGGTCGTGGACGGACGCCCACGCCTTCCCCAGGTCGCCGGAGGTGCGGTGTGCCTCATCGACCACCAGGAGGTCGAACGGATGCATCTGCTGCCCGTAGGAACCGCGCAGCGCGCGTTCCAGCACTCCCGGAGCCGCGCAGTTCTCCTCGTCGTCCTGGTCGTCGATGAGGCCCTACGGGGACAGGCTCGCGTACGTCGCGAACACGAGCATGGGACCGGCCTGAGCGGTCCACAGGGCGAGTTGAGTGGGGTTGGTCGTGCACCGCACATCGAGGGCGTCCAGCAGCGGATCGGTCCCGAGACTGCACACCGCGACCGCCGGGGCCTTATGCCCGACCGCCCGCCAGGCTTCCACGGTCTGGGTCAGGAGATCGAGGGTCGGGACCAGGACGCCAACCATGCCCCGGGGGACCATGCGCAGCGCGGCCACGGCCGCCGTGATCGTCTTGCCTGAACCGGTGGACATGTGGACCTGACCGCGCCGCCCCTGCGCCGGCACGGAGCCGTCCACGGGGAGCGAGAGGCCCTCGATGATCGCGTCCACGGCTTCGACCTGATGCGGCCGAAGCGAGATAACACTCTGCATGCCCACTCCCTCACTCCCCAAGAATCCACGACATCCCAAGCGCCCGCGCCCGGGCGGCAGAGAGGCGTTGCCTCCCGTTCCCCTGTCCCGTTGTGCCGATGACGACCGTAGCGCACACGCACAATACATGTACACTGAACGCCCAATCTGACGCCGGAAATCGCCCAAGTGCGCTAGGGTCGCGGCATGAGTCAAGAGAACAGCGTGGAAGCGCTGCTTGAGGAAGCCCGGCTGAACGCCTCGATCCCGCCTCCGTCCGAGCGTCAGCGTCTGCGCGAGGCCGCGAACCTGTCCCGCGCCCAGGTCGCCGCAGCGGTCGGTGTCGGGCGCACCACGGTTGCCAACTGGGAGACCGGGCACTCGGATCCGACCCCGCCCGGGCGCCTGCCGTACCTGAAGCTGCTCAAGGGCCTCGCCGAGATCTACCCGGCCACCTCCGCACCCGCAGCCGCAACCGAAACCACCGCGGATCCGGCCCCGGAAGCTGCCCCGGTTCCGCCCGCGTTTGTCGCGGCCCCGGAGACGCTGCGCGGCCCGAACGGGCGGGCCATCGAGGGCGACCCCGGCCCCTGCATCCGCTGCGGTGTCGAGACGACCTACCAGTCGACGGACGGCCGCCCGCTGCACTCCGGCGCCCTGTGCCAGCCCGCCGGCCCCGCCGCCCCGCAGACCGCGCCCGCCGCCGCCAGCCCGACGGCGGCGCCCGCACCGGCTGCCGCTCCGGCGGCACTCGCCCCCGTCTCACCGACCCCGTCGCCCATGTACAACCGGCCGGAGCGCCGCGCCCGCAGCGCCGCCCGCGCCCAGGCCGACACCAATCTCCTCATCAGCCGCGCCGTCCAGGAGGAAGCGGAGCGGGCCGGCGGGGACGAGGAAGCGGCCTTGAAGGCGCTGATCAAGCGGGCGATTCCTGACGTGATGCACCTGTTCAACGAGACCCGGGCGACCGCCCGTTACGACTACACCGCCTACCCGGCGCTGCCCGACATCCTGAAGAAGCCCTCCAAGAAGGACCCGGACCAGATCTGGGAGGCCCGACCCCGCTTCCACCACCCCGGCTACTCCCTGCGGGCCCCCGGCGACATCAAGGTCACCGCCCTGGACGTCAACGCCGCCTATTTGTCGGCGCTTAAGTGCTGGCTGCCGATCGGGAAGCTGGAGCACAGCACCGGCAGTGATGGTGTCGAGCCGAAGCGCTCCGGGGTCCACCTGATCACCCCCGCCGAGTGGACGCACGCGCATCTGCCGGACCCGATCGGCGACCGCGACGAGCCCGGCGCCCTCTGGGTCACCAACAGCACCCTGCGCCTCCTCCAGCGCCTGGCCGGCCCGAAGTACGGCCTGACGGATGCTCCGGTCATCCACGAGTCGTGGACGTCCGGGGCGACGGAGAACTTCCTGGACGCGCTGCGCAAGCTGCTCTCCGCCGCCCGCGATGAGGCGATCGAGAACCGGGACACGCTGACGCTGGAGTACGTCAAAGCCATGTACTCGAAGTTCATCAGCACCATGGGGGAGTCGATCCACAACCGCGAGATGGTCCGCCCGGACTGGATGCACATCATCCACTCGCAGGCGTACGCGAACCTGTGGGGCAAGGCGTACAAGGCCAGCCAGGCCGGTCTCGATGTCGTTGCGATGATGGGCACCGATGAACTCCACCTCACCGGTGACTGGCGGCAGGTCTTCCCTGAGGGGCGAGGCGTGGCACAGATGAAGATCAAGCACGGTGACGCGAAGGCGTCCGGCGAGTACACCGTCGGCAAGGTGACCAGCTGATGGCGGGTCGTTGGATGGATCTCGGCATGTTCAACGCCCACGGGGTGCCGGGTGCCGACGCGTTGGGTGCGGCGATCGAGAACATGGTCACCGGCATCGCCTCCCCGGTGGACAGCGACCGCGGGCTTTCCGCCCGCCTGCGCTACCTCACCAAGACCGATGCCGGATACGAGGCTATGGACCGTGCCGGTATCCACGTTTCCCCGCGCACCCTGATGGCCTGGCTCGCGGAGGAGCGCACCCCGAACAAGGCGAACCGGTCCCGTCTGGACGCGGCGTACTGGGATCTGCGGCGCCGCAACGTGGCCACCGACCTCAAGCACCGCCTGAACAACGAGGGCCGCGGGACCCGGGTGGAGATCAACCCGGTCGACCAGTCCGGGGTCGAGCGCAGGCACCAGCGCGATGTGGCCAGCCGCAGCATCAACGTCCGCGGCGTATGGGACCGCGCCGTCGACGCCTGGCTCGAGGAAGACCTGGCCGAGCTCGACGCGATCTGGGATCAGATCATCGAAGACATCGGCTCCGAGTACGACGCGTACAGCAACGTCTCCTCCATCGGCTGGGCCGCCTGAACAAGACGTTCTGTTGTTGGCGTCCCCTGGACCCACAGAACTAACAAGGGCGGGCGGGCCACGTCCTCACCTGCCCGCCGGGTGCCGGACTGGTCTTGCGTGCATCGTGCGTGTTGTTACAAGGTGTCGGCCCACGCGGGTACCGGCCAGTCGTGCACGTCGCCGAGTGCGAGACGCACGGGGCCAAGGAGCCGGTGTGCGAGGTCGGGGGAGAGGTCCTCGAGTGCGACGGCGCCGCACGGTGCCAGGGCCACTTGCGGCGGCGTAGGTCAACCCCCGGTGCTTCCTGAAGGACAACCGTTCGTCCATCGCGCAGGACGGCGGCGCAGTCGACGGTGTCCTCTTCGAATTCGAACCCCCGCCCTGAAGGCCGGGTCAGCTTCCACCCTCAGTCATCTGGTAGCTGAGCGGGGGAGGTTCCCAGCGCAGCCCACTGCTCCCATCCCAGACAGCCCATCCCACCCATCCCATGCCTTCTCGTAGCGCAACCACCCGGTGGCAGGCGGCGGCTTGTGCAGAGCCCGCGACCATCCTCCATGCCAGGCGTGCGGTGCAGGGCTGCGTTGGGGAGACCACCCACGCGTTCTGCTGCCGGCAGCGGAACGGTCTCCGGGGTCCACTCGCAGACGGTTCGACCTGGGCGGGAATGCGGAGTGTGCATGTCAGGGAAGTGTTGCGTATTCATGCGCAAGCAAGGTGTGATCTGCGTCACCGAATTTTTGATAGCCGCAGGTCAAGTGCCTAAAAGTAATCGAACGGTCACACTGAATGATGGAACGTGCATCTCACGCTTAACTCAGGACGGTCACCCGAACGGTGTAGGGGGTGAAACACACCCCAGGAGCGCAACGACGCGCGCCGGGTCCACCTGAAGAAGAGGAGGAGTCCGTGAGGCTTATCAGGGCCTGGTACGCGCCGGTAGACGCCGGCGTCTACCGGTTGACCGTCGCAGACCACGGGACCTCTGGTTCCTGTGCCGTCCGCATCGCCTCGCAGGCTCGCGCGTTTCGCAGCACTGCGCGCACCATGCCGAACACCCGCCCACTGCTCGAGGGGGCCCGGTGAACGGCCCTTACGAGAGCCACGAGCTCGCCGAGCCCAGCGAGATCCCGGAGCCCTTCCGGAAACAGATGGACTTCCAGGAGTTCATCCGCGAACACAAGGGCGAGTTCATGCGCGTAGCCATGGGCCGCCTGCGCAACCTGCACGACGCCGACGAGGTCGTCCAGATCGCGGCGGTGAAGATACACACCAAGTGGACCGTCATCGAAGCCCACGCCAACCCACTGGCTCTCGCGATGACGATGGTGCGCACCTGCGCCATCGACTACTACCGGCGCCGGGCCCGCCTGGCCGACCGCGAGATCCCCGTAGCGGGATCCGGACTGCCCCGCACACCCACAGCCGACGACCTGCTGGAACTGCGCGGGTACGAACCACTCGACCAGGCCCGGGCCATCCTCGAGGAACGCGCGCCCAAGCAGGCCGAGTGCGTCAGGCTGCGCTACCTCGAGGGAAAGGACTCCGCGGAGATCGCCGAACGTCTCGGCATCACCCCCAACGCCGCCAAGGCCAACATCTCGCTCGGACTCAAAGCCCTGCACGCCCTCATGGATCTCCCCGAACCGGGGAAGGGAGGAGATTCCTGATGCTCGAAGAAACCCTGCACGCCGAAGCGCAGGTACTGCACGACATGCTCAGCACCCACGACACCGACGACTTCATGCGCCGGCTCCTCGCACGCATCGACCAGACACCCACCCGCCCACAGCGGGTCCAGACCGGCCCCGCCGACTCCGCCGCAGCGCCCCCCTCCTTCGACGCACAGCCCCACCGATCCACCCGCCCCGCGACAAGACGAGGCCCCCGACGGCGCCCGACTCCCTTCACCAACTCCGATCCCGCCGACCGGCCCGCCGCCTCCCTCGACCACGTCCGGCGCCTGTGCGAGACAGTCCTGGGCGCGGACGACGTCACCGCACTCATGGAGGCCTTCGACCACGACTACGACGCCACCGGCGCCTGCGCCTTCGCCTGTCTCCTCTACATCCTCGACCGGAAAGACAGCGCCCTTTACTGGTGGGGCTACGCCGCCGGCGCCGATCACGCGCTCTCCGCCCACGTCCTGGCCGTCTACCACGCAGCCACCGGCCCCCTCACCTCCGCACGCGCCTGGTGCGCCTACTCCCGGTACCTCGGCTACACCGCCGGCCAGCACCTGCCCGAGCCCCTGCGCCTGTCTGCTGCCCCCTCGACCTGGCAGCCGGCCCACGCTGCACCTGTCGACCAGGACCTGGTCAAGCACTTCGTAGCCGGCAACCACCTGCCCGAAGCGCTTGCCCGTTAGGCAAGGGGAACCAGGAGCGGCGTCTCCACTTCGCGGAAACGCCGCTCCGCCCTCTCCTTCCGGCACGACGGCATGGCATGGCCGATGGCCCCTTCAGCCAGCTAGCCGCCTGGCATCCGCCACCCCGCACCCCAGCGGAGTTGCGTGCGTAACCAGTCACCGCGATTACACCCACCCCGAAGGGGGCCTTGATGACCACTGCTCCGCAGAACCCGCAGCCGCCCGGCGGTACACCTGTCCCGGCACCCGAGCGCGCGGAGCGCCAGTCGTGGGTGGCGCCGATGGTGGTGATCGCTTTAGCGGTCGTGCTGATGGCGTGTGCCTTCGGAGCGTTCCTCGTCCACGCCTATCCCGTGCTCAAGGAGCCGGTCGGGACGGCACTGGGCATTGCGACGTTCGCCGGCCTGGTGGTGAGCACCACGGTGCTTCTGATCCGGCGGCGCTGATCAGGGCGCACTCTCCTACTGCCGCCAGCGCGTCGATAAGACTGGCTTTGTTCACGCGAGAACCGACAGCAGATGTTCACCACTTCGGGTTCTGGATCATTTTCTGTGGTGCGCCCACTCTGCGTGACGGTTGATCTTGATGGCGGCTCTCAGGAGGTCGCCCGAAAACAGCCGTGGGGATTGCTGCCGTGGCTGACAGTTCTCGGCTGTGAACGAGGTTCTGCTCCGCTTGGAGGAGTTGCTGTTCCTGTCGGCTCCAGAGGTTGCCGTGGTGTCGGTGAATGAAGACGACGAGGTGATTCGTATTGGGGTCAGATGCCGGGCCACTGGAGCTGTGTGTCCGGGCTGTGGAGCTTGGTCGACCCGGGTGCATGGTTCCTATCTGCGGTTTCCTGCTGATCTGCCGAGCGTGGGGCGCCGTGTGGTGCTGTGCCTGCGTGTTCGTCGCTTCATCTGCGTGGCTGCTTCGTGCGGCCGGCGGACGTTCGCCGAACAGGTCCCGGGGCTGACGCGTCGGCACAGCCGGTGGACCGAACGGCTGAGATCGGCCCTGGCCGAGGTGGGCCTGGCGCTCGCCGGCCGGGCTGGCGCCCGCATCGCGGATGTCTTCGGGATCTCGGTCAGCCGCAGCACGGTTCTGCGGCTGGTCGAGGCCCTTCCGGACCCGCGACCACGGACTCCGCGCGTGCTTGGCGTCGACGAATACGCGATGCGAAAAGGCCGGGTGTACGGGACCGTGCTCGTCGATGTCGAGACCGGCCGGCCGGTGGACCTGCTGCCGAACCGTGAATCGGCGACGCTCGCAGCCTGGCTCAGCGAACGCCCTGGGATCGAGGTGATCTGCCGCGACCGTGCCCCGTTCTTCGCCGAAGGCGCCAGAACCGGGGCACCGACCGCCCTTCAGGTCGCCGACCGATTTCACCTCTGGCACAACCTCGGCGAGGCCGCCGAGCGGTGCGTGTCGCGGCATCGGGCCTGCCTGCGGGTACCGTTCACTCTGCCACGCCAGGAGTCCGCCAAGGCTCATCAGTCAGCCGATGGGTCGACGACGTCACCGTGGCCTTCGGGGCACCGGTTCGCCGACCGCACTCGTGAGAAGCACGCAATCGTGCACGCGCTGCTGGCCGAGGGCCACAGCAGGCGAGGCATCGGCCGCCAGCTCCACATGACTCACCGGACGGTCAAACGCCTCGCCGACGCCGCTGCCCCAGAGGACCTCTTTCATGGGCAGTGGCAGAACCGGCCTACGAAACTCGACGACTTCAAGCCGTACCTGCACGAACGGTGGGCCGAGGGATGCACGAACGCGTGGACCCTCTGGGAGGAGATCAAGGAGCATGGATACGCCGGCGGATACGGAACCGTGCGCGCACATCTTCGCTCCTTCCGTGGACCCACGCCGACGGACACACGCCCACCCACACCTCGGACGGTCAACAGGTGGATCCTCACCCACCCGGATGCCCTCCCGGAGACTGAACGGCTCAAACTCAAGTCTGTTTTGGTGCACTGCCCTGAACTGGACGCTTTGACCAGGCATGTTCGTGCCTTCGCCCAGATGCTCACTCAGCTCCAGGGTGGTCGACTCCGCGAATGGATGGCGGCGGTCCGAACCGACGACTTGCCCAGCATGCACACCTTCGTCAACGGCCTCGAACGTGATCTCGACGCCGTCATCGCGGGTCTCACCCTGCCCTGGAACTCGGGGATCGTTGAAGGCCATGTCAACCGGATCAAAATGATCAAGCGTCAGATGTACGGCCGAGCTGGCTTCTCACTCCTCCGGAAACGGGTCCTCCTGGCGTGAAGGGGGTCCAGCCAAGGTGAGACCAAAAGCCACAACGGCTCGGCCGTGCCTCTTGCTCCCGTTCAGGCCCAGTTCGGCAGATCGGTACCCCACTGGGTCGGGGCACGGTCCCAGTTCGCGGGTGCGCCGTCGTAGTGGACCGGGGCCAGAGCATGACGCAGCAGACCGTAGGGCGATTCGGTCTCGGTGAGCCAGGATCTGGGGTCGTAGAGGTCGGCTTCGCCCTGCCCGGAGGTGGGGTGGATATCGTGCAGCAGCCAGGAGGCCGTTCCTGCCAGGGAGAGGCGAAGATGCCGCCCGCCGCCAGTGGTCTGGCGGTCGCTTAGTGCACGTAGGACGGCGGCGGCGAGCAGGTACCCGGTTCCGTGGTCCAGCGCCTGTGCGGGCAGCACACCGGGGCGGCCGTCGGCCGTGGCCTCGATTGCGGCGATACCGGTACCGGCTTGGACCAGGCTGTCGAAGCCGCGGCGCTCGGCCCAGGGGCCGGACCACTCCCAGGCACACAGTTGGGCCACGATGAGACCGGGGTACCGGTCCATGAGCACGTCTGGGGTCAGTCCGTGCCGGTCCAGGGCGCCGGGGCGGTAGCCGGTCACTACGACGTCCGCCTGGCTGAGAAGGTCCTCGAAGGCGTGCCGGTCACCGGGGCTGCTGAGGTCCAGCAACGTGGAGCGTTTGCCCATGCCGGTGTCGGTGTGAGTATCTGGGTCCTCGGGGAGTTGGGGGGCGTCCACGCGCAGCACGTCGGCGCCCAGCAGCGCCAGTGTGCGTGTGGCGACGGGGCCGGCGATGACGCGGGTTAGGTCCAGGACCCGCACGTCCTGGGCCGGTACGGATGCGGGCGCCAGCAGTCGAGGGCTGCTCTGACCCACGTGCCGCGTCTCGACCAGGGCGGGTCCGGCCGCAGCGGGCGCGGAAGCCACGGCCACTGCCAGGCCGCCCGCCGCGTAGACGGTCTCCTGGACCTCCACGGCCGGTCGCGATGCCAGCTCCTTCGAGAGCACACCCACCAGCACCTGGTCCCCTCCTGTGTCCGCGATATCCAGGGCGCTGAGCAGCCGGGCTCGGTGGTGCGGGTAGTTGGCGTGGGTGCGAACCCAGCCGTCGGCCGCCTGCCAGAACCCGGACAGCGGGGCGAACGACGTCGGGGCCCGGCCGGCGATTCGCAGGTGGCGTTCGCTGACGAACGCGGTGGCCACCGCCGCCTCGTTCACCCGCACTGCGGGCACCGGCACGCGGTTGCGCAGCGCCAGCAGTTCCGCCGCTGCCAGCGAGGCCACTCCGACGCTGGCCCGCGCCAGTTCCCTCACCGGCAGACGCGACGGCAGGACAGCACCCGCACCCTCGAAGGACACGCTCTGAACCAGTTGGCTCCGGCCCCCCAGGGCCGCCCAGGCGTGTGCGGTGGCCGCATCCTCGGTATACGTCATCCGCTCATTGTGCGACACCACCAGGATGACGCTGCTGGCGGGCAGCTTGGCTGGCCCCTGAAGGATCACGCAACGTAATCGACCACAGAAATTGATCCAGAACCCCACTTCGGGAGGCACCCCCGGCTGGCGCTGTTCGATTGCGACAGCGGCACTCGGGCTTCAGCATCCATGGGCGCCGCGCCTCCGCGCTTCGCGCCATCGCGCACGTCTGGCGGGAGCTAGTGCTGTGACCAGTGCTCGGTGCGGTTCCTCAGGGCGAGACCTCGGAAACCCCCAGCGCTGGCCGCTCAGCCGCAATGATTGTCTGATGCAGACTAACCGCGCCTACCAATACGCCCGCTGTTCGGCCGTCTTGGCCGCCGATCCTGAGGTCCCCGGCCACGAGGCGACCTACGACCAGGCCCTCAGCAACGGGCTCGCCGCCATCGTCGCCCAGCAGTGGCCTGGCCAAGAGCTGAGCTCGGAGGGCCACGTGAAGTCCGCACGCCAGCTGCTCAAGGTCATCACGAAGCAAGCAGACGCACAGCCGGACGGCACCTACCTCATAGCGTGGCCGGACAGACACGAGAACCCCGAGAAGATCTGCGTCAATACGGAAGTTCTCTGCGACGGCATCAATGAGACCCAGGCTGCCCGCCACGGCAGGGGGAGCGGCAACCTGCAGCGTCACCACATCGACGCGCTCCTCGCTCTCGACGGCCACCCGGCCCTCGGTCGGATGACCGAAGTCCACAGCGATGGCCAGTGGATTAAGGCCGAGGTCGAAGACCGCTACGAACAGGAGCGGGCAGAGACATACCTTGCGTTCATCGGCGACGACGAAGCAGCCGCACGCGC
Source organism: Streptomyces sp. NPDC002793 (assembly GCF_040295485.1). Taxonomy (NCBI): domain Bacteria; kingdom Bacillati; phylum Actinomycetota; class Actinomycetes; order Kitasatosporales; family Streptomycetaceae; genus Streptomyces; species Streptomyces sp. NPDC002793. The sequence continues at coordinate 47,983 of NZ_JBEOVL010000052.1, forward strand.
CGAACGGGCCCCCGGTCTCACCGAGCCGTACCACCCCAAGCACAACCCGGACCGGGAAGGCACCGAACTCGAAGAATGCCGGGTATGCGGATACACCAGCTTCCGACTCGGGTTCCCTGCGGACTTCCCCGACACCGGCATCGGTGCGTGTCTGGTGTGCTCCTACGCCCGTTCCTCCGACGTGTCGTACTACCTCACGCTGAACGCCGAGATCGCATACACCCTTCCCACCGACTAGCTGTTCTCTCCACGAAGGTTCGCCGGGTTGGCGGGTCAGCTGCCACTCGGATACAGCGGCGAGGTGCCCGTCGACGAGAAAGCTCACTCAGCGTTCGAATCCTCGTCGCGCCATGCCGAATCCCGAAGTCGTGAACATCTGCTGCCCGTTCTCAGCTTGTTCTTTATCTACCAAGATCTTCCAGGCTTGCCGATGGCCTTGAGGGTCTCGGCGCGTTTGACGGTCTTGCCGACGTCGTAGCGGGGTGC
>NZ_JBEOVL010000053.1:0-45759 GCF_040295485.1 Streptomyces sp. NPDC002793
CGCGGACCCTCCGCTTGGAGGGTCCGCGTCACCGGCCGGGGCACCGGCTCACCTGTTCGCGCGCCTCACCTGGCCGATCGCCGGGTGTCCGGCCGAGCGGCGATGTCGTCATCCACGGTGAGGTAGCGGCCGGACAGCGCATCCGCTTCACCTGCGGCCAGGCGGACGAGCATCTCCGCCGAGCGGCGGGGATCGACGAGCCGCCCGCCCTCGCGCTGTTCCAACAGCCACGACCTGACCTCGTCGCTCCACCGCTCCCCGGTCACCCCGCCCTCGATCTGTCGCTGGGTGATGCCGAGGTCGACGAGGCCGGGGTGGTAACTGAACACCGTCACTCCCGTCCCCTCCAGTTCGGGCGCCAGGTTCTCACCCAGCTTGATCAACGCGGCCTTCGACACGGAGTATCCGGAGACGAGGGGCCACCGGTGCTTCCCCGCCGAGCTGACGATGTTGATGACGCGCCCGCGGTGCCGCTCGATCATGCCCGGCAGCACGGCACGGCAAGCGCGCGTGCTCCCCCGGAGGTTGACCTCCATGGCGTGCCACCACGCGTCGTCGTCCGTCTCCCACAGCGGACCGGCCGGGCCGGTCACCCCCGCGTTGTTCACCAGGACGTCGACCGCGTCGAACCGCTCACCGACCGCCGCCAGCAGCCGAGGCATCGACGCGCGATCCCCCAGGTCCGTCGGCAGGGCGAGGACCTCGGCCTGCCGTTCCCGCAGCTCGTGTGCGAGGCGGTCGAGCGTCTCCGCATCGCGCCCGGTGACCACGAGGTTCGCCCCGGCCTCGGCCGTCGCCGTCGCGAACAGCTGCCCCAGCGCTCCGGTGGCCCCCGTCAGCAGGACGGTCAGTCCCCTCAGGGGGAGCACCGGCTCCGGCACCGCCGGGGCCTCGATCACTCGCTCGACGGCGCTCACCACGGGCCTCGCCACTTCGGCCGGAACCGCGATCTGCGTGTGGAGGTACCGTGCCAGCGTGTCCGCAGTGGGGTGGTCGAAGACCACCGTGGCCGCGAGCGAACGCCCCACCAGCTTCTCGATGCGGTTCCTGAGTTCGAGAGCGGTCAGCGAGTCGAATCCGATCTCGAAGAAGTTGCGGTCCGCCTCGACGTCCTCCGTGGTGGTGAACCCGAGGACCGCCGCGACTTCCTCCGCCACCACCGACTGCAGCAGTTTCGCCCGTTCGTCCGCCTCCAGGGCGGCCAGCCGCTCCCCGAGCACCCTCGCGGCTTCCGCCGGACCCGAAGGTTTCGTCGCCCCCGACGACGGACGCAGGTGGTCGCGCAGCAGGGGCGTGAGGGGCGACGCCTCGGTGTCGGACAGGTTCCGGGTGTCCAGCCGCAGCGGCAGGAGAACGGGATTGTCCGCCCCGAGCGCCGTGTCGAAGGCCGTCAGGGCGTCGGCCGTGTCGAGGGGGGCGATGCCGAGACGGGCGAGCCGCCGCAGGTCACCGCTGTCGAGATGACCGCTCAGCTCACTGCGCTCGGCCCACAGCCCCCAGGCCAGGGACACTCCCACGTGTCCCGCCGCACGGCGTCGCTGCACCATGGCGTCGACGCACGCGTTGCTCGCCGCGTAGTTCGCCTGCCCGGCGTTGCCCCACCAGCCGGCGGCCGACGAGCACACGACGAACCAGTCCAGGTGAAGGTGCCGGGTGAGCTCGTCGAGGTGGTGCACGGCGTCCACCTTCGACATCAGCACTCGCTCCAGGCCCTCCCACGCCAGGTCACGGAAGGTGCCGTCCCGGGTCGTGCCGGCCGCGTGGATGACACCGCGCAGCGGACGGTCCGCCGGTATGCGTGACAGGACGCTCACGAGGTGGTCGCGGTCGCTGACGTCACCTGCCTCGATCGTGGCCGTGGCGCCGTGAGCACGCAGCTCGTCCGCCAGCTCCACCATGCCGGGAGCCCGCTCGCCCCGTCGGCTGAGGAGAACCACGTGGCCCACACCGTGTGTCCGGACCGCGTGCCGTGCGAGCGCCGAGCCCACCACCCCTCCTGCTCCCGTCACCAACAGGGACGCCGTCGCCCAGGCGGTGCCTGAGCCCGCCGGAGGAGCACCGGCCGTCGTCCGTCCGGAAGTGCCCCCCGCTGCCGTGACCAGCCGGAGGGCGTGCGCCTTCCCGGCCCGGACGGCGATCTGCGGTTCGCCGTCCGCCGGCAGAGCCGCGAGGCCGTCGACCGACGCGGGGTCCGCATCGACGTCGACCAGCAGCAGGCGTCCGGGGTGCTCGGTCTGTGCCGTGCGCAGCATGCCCAGGACCGCCGCCTGCGCGGGGTCACCGCCCCCGGACTGCCCGTCCGTCATGACCGCGCCCTGAGTGACGACGACCAGACGCTCCTGCGGATCCCGGTCCTCGGCCAGCCACGCCTGTACCTCCGTCAGGACGGCGGAGAGCGCGGCCCGCACGCGTGCGGGGGCCGGTGCGTCCCCGTCGAGGCACCGCAGGGAACGCGCGTCCCTGCCGTCCTGCGCCATACGGGCGGCAACCGCGTCGGCCCCGGCGTCCCCGGTCAGCACGAGGTACCGGTGTGCCGGACCGCCGGCGGTCGGTGCGGCTGCCGGTACCGGCGCCCACCGCACCTCGTAGAGGCACTGCTGCGGCGTGCTGCGCAGAGCTCCGAGTTCGTCCGGTCCCATCGTCCGCAGGGTCAGACCGTCGGCCGTCAGCACCGGTTCGCCGTCCGGGTCCCACGCGGTGAGCGCCACCGTGTCGTCACCGGTCCGTACGAGCCGGACGCGCAGCCGTGCGGCACCCCGGCGGTGGATCTCCACCCCGGTCCAGGAGAACGGAAGCCGCAGACCCTCGGCGTCCGGCAGGACCCCGGGCGCCGTCAGCGGATGGAGTGCCGCGTCGAGCAGGGCCGGATGCAGCAGATACGCCGCCGCTTCCCCCTCCACGTGCTCCGGCAGTTCGATCTCCGCGAAGACCTCCCCCTCCCTGCTCAGGACGGTCCCTGCGCCCCGGAAGGCGGGTCCGTAGCGCAGGCCGTGCCACTCGAGGTCGACGAATGCCTCCTCCAGGTCGAGGCGCTCCGTCCCGCCCGGCGGCCAGGCCGGCATCGCGTCGGCCTCAGGATCCGTCCCGGCCACCTGCCGGGTGACCCGTGCCGTCGCGTTGTCGGTCCACGGGGCGTCGTCCCCGGCCCCGGCGGCCCTGGAGTGCACGCTCACGTCGCGCAGTCCCTGACCGTCGGGCGGCGACACGAACAACTGGACGTCCAGGTCGTCCTCCAGGGGGATCACCATCGGTGCGCGCAGGACGAGTTCGGCGACCCTCGCGGCACCGACCTGCTGTCCGGCCGTGGCCAGCATCTCCAGGATCGCGGTGCTCGGGGCGACGACGGCATCGCCCACCTGGTGGTCCGGCAGCCACTTCGCTCCCGCGGTGGACAGCCGGCCGGTCAGGGCCACCGCGCCACCCGCGAGACGAATCGCCGTGTTCAGCAGCGGATGTCCCAGCTGACCGGGCAGGTCCGCGGTGTGGCCGGCGGCGGGGGCGGGGGCCGGGTCGAGCCAGTACCGCTCCCGCTGGAAGGCGTAGGTGGGCAGTTGCAGCGGCAGCCGGCCCTCGCCCGCCCCGCCGAGCACAGCGCTCCACTGCACGGGGGTGCCCTGCACGAACAGACGGGCCAGCGCCTCGAGCACCGCCCTGTCCTCCGTTCGGTCCTTGCGCAGCAGGGGGACCAGCGTGGCTCCGGACGGGTCCTGCAGGCATCCCGCGGCCAGGGCGGACAGCGTTCCGTCCGGTCCCAGCTCCACGAGCGTCCGTACTCCCTCTGCTTCCAGCGCGCGCACGCCGTCGTAGAACCTGACGGGTTCGCGCACGTGCGTCACCCAGTAGTCGGCCGAGGTGAAATCGCCGACTCCGGCCTGCGCACCGGTGAGTGCGGAGACCAGCGGGATCTGCGGCGGGCGGAAGTCGATCCGCGACACGACGGCGCGGAAGCCTTCGAGCATGGGCTCCATGAGCGGCGAGTGGAACGCGTGGCTCACGCGCAGCGCACGGGTCCTGCGGCCGCGCCGCTCCAGTTGTTCGACGATGTCCGCGACCTGCGCGCTGTCGCCCGACACGACGGTGGCGGCGGGCCCGTTGACCGCCGCGACACCGACGGCGTCATGGCCCGCCAGCAGGGCCCTGACCTCGTCCTCCTGAGCCTGGACCGCGACCATGGTGCCGCCGTCGGGCAGTTCCTGCATGAGACGGCCTCGCGCCGTGACCAGTGCGGCGGCATCGGGCAGTGACAGGACGCCGGCCACGTGCGCCGCCGCGATCTCGCCCACGGAGTGGCCGGCCAGGTACGCCGGACACACCCCCCAGGAAGTCATCAGCCGGAAGAGGGCGACCTGCAGGGCGAACAGACAGGGCTGCGCGTATTCGGTACGGTTCAGCACCGCGGCCGCCTCGGTGTCGTCGGCGTCGGCGAACACGAGGTCCGCGGGCCGGCGGTCCAGATGGGCCTCCAGCGCCGCGCTCACCTCGTCGAACGCCTCGGCGTACACGGGGAACGCCCGGTACAGCCCGCGGCCCATCGCCGGCCGCTGACTGCCCTGCCCGGAGAACAGGAACGCGGTCTTCCCCGCCTCGCGGGCGTCGTCGGCGAGTACGGCATGAGGGTGCGGTTCCATCCGCGCGGCGGCGGACAGTCCGCCGACGAGCTCCTCGTGATCGGCGCCGAGCAGGACGGCGCGGTGCCTGAAGGTCGCGCGCCCCGAGGCCAGTGTCGCGGCGACCGCGTGGTCGTCCGCTTCGGGCCTCCCGTCGACGAAATCGAGCAGACGGGCCGCCTGGGCCACGAGGGCGTTGCGCGTCGTGCCGCTGAGCACCCAGGGGAGGACGTTCGTCGCGGGCCGCTCCGGGGCGGGGTCCACCGGGGCGGGGTCCGCCGGGTGCTCCAGGATCACGTGGGCGTTGGTGCCGCTGATGCCGAACGAGGAGACGGCCGCTCGCCGCGGGCCGTGCTCCGTCGGCCACGTCCGCTGCTCGGTCAGCAGCCGGACCGCCCCGGAACTCCAGTCGACGTGCGGCGTGGGCTCACCCACGTGCAGCGTCCGCGGCATGACACCGTGGCGCATCGCCATGACCGTCTTGATGACGCCGCCCACCCCGGCGGCCGCCTGGCTGTGCCCGATGTTGGACTTCAGCGTGCCCAGCCACAGGGGTCGTTCACGGTCCTGTCCGTACGTCGACAGGAGCGCCTGGGCCTCGATCGGGTCACCCAGGGCGGTGCCCGTGCCGTGCGCCTCGACCACGTCGACGTCCTCGGGGGACAGCGCCGCGTTGGCGAGGGCCTGCCGGATGACGCGCTGCTGGGCGAGACCGCTCGGGGCGGTCAGACCGTTGGAGGAACCGTCCTGGTTCACCGCGGAACCACGCACGACGGCCATGATCCGGTGGCCGTTGCGCCGGGCTTCCGACAGCCTCTCGACGACGAGCACACCCACACCCTCGGCCCATCCGGTGCCGTTCGCGTCGGCCGAGAAGGCCTTGCAGCGTCCGTCCGGCGCGAGCCCCCGCTGCCGGCTGAAGTCGATGAACGTACTGGGGATGGACATCACGGTCACCCCGCCCACGAGAGCCAGTGAGCACTCCTCCCGCTGCAGCGCCTGGCTCGCCAGGTGCAACGCGACCAGGGAGGACGAGCACGCGGTGTCCACCGACATGGCCGGACCCTCCAGCCCCATGACGTACGAGACCCGGCCCGACGCCACGCTGCCCAGGCTGCCGTTGATCAGATAGCCCTCCATGCCGTCCGGGGTCTCGTGGAGGCGGGAGCCGTAGTCGTGGTACATGACGCCGGCGAACACGCCGGTCGGTGAGCCCTTGAGCGTCTGCGGGTTGATGCCCGCGTGCTCCAGCGCCTCCCAGGACGTCTCCAGCAGAAGTCGCTGCTGCGGGTCGGTGGCGAGCGCCTCACGCGGGGAGATGCCGAAGAACTTGGCGTCGAACATCGCGGCGTCGTGCAGGAAGCCACCGGACCGTGTGTGGCTGGTGCCCGGCAGGTCCGGATCGTCGGCGAACAGTGTCCCGAAGTCCCAGCCACGGTCCGTGGGGAACGGCGTCACGCCCTCGGAACCGCTCGCCACCAGGTTCCAGAGGTCGTCGGGGGAATCGACGCCTCCGGGGTAGTGGCACGCCATGCCCACGATGACGATCGGGTCGTCCTCCACGGCCGTGGTGGCCGCGTTCTGCGGCACCTGGGCCGCCGCCGGTTCCTCCCCCGTGTCGAGGGCCTGCACGAGGTGATCAGCCAGCGACGCGAGGGTGGGCCGGTCGAACAGCAAGGTGGGCGGCAGCCGGAGCCCCGTGGCGGCGTTCAGGATTCCGCGCAGCTCGAGGGACATCAGCGAGTCCACTCCCAGCTCCGAGAACGACGCTTCCCACTGGTCCTCACGAAGGTCCTGCCGTCCGAGGACCGCGGCGGTGCTCGTGCGAACGAGGTCCGTCAGGGTCTGACGCCGCTGCTCACCCGTGGGCGGCAGGGCCATGGGGGAAGGGGCGGCCGGGACGGGGGCCGGGCTCGTCGGCTGCGGCTGTGCCGCGTGCGCACGGGCCGGGACGCGCGCACCGGAGGCGCGTGCCGTGAGGAAGGGCGGAAGGGATTCCGTGGCGGCACCCGGCAGCCCGACCGCGCTCAGCCGGACCGGTGCGAGGACCGGTTCCCGCCGCGCGAGCGCACTGTCGAACGCCCGCAGTGCGTCGGCCGTGGACAGCGGCTCGATCCCCACACGGGCCATCCTGCGGATGTCCACGTCGCTCAGGTGCCCGGAGAGCTCGCTCTTCTCCTCCCACAGCCCCCAGGCGAGCGACAGCGCGCGGTGACCCGCACGGTGCCGGTCCTCGATCAGCGCGTCCACACACGCGTTCGCCGCCGCGTAGTTCGCCTGTCCGGCGGTCCCCCACCAGCCGGCGACGGACGAGCACGCCACGAACCAGTCCAGCTCCATTTCCCGGGTAGCCGCGTCGAGCACGTGCACCGCGTCCACCTTGGCGCCGAGCACGGCGTTCAACCGGTCGGGAGTCAGAGCGTCGACGAGGTTGTCCGCCAGCGTCCCCGCGGCGTGGATGACGCCCCGCAGCGGGTGCGTGGCGGGGATGTCCGCCAGGACCGCGGAGACCTGCCCGCGGTCGGCCGCGTCGCAGGCGGCGACGGTGACCGTGGCCCCCAGCTCCCGGAGCTCGTCGGCGAGTTCGGTCACACCCGGTCCCGCCGCGCCACGCCGGCTCACGAGGACGACATGGCCGACCCCTTGAGCGGCTACGACATGACGGGTGAGCGCCGAACCCACCACGCCTCCCGCCCCGGTCACCAGCACCGAGGCGTTCGCCCACCCTGTTCCGGCGTCACCGCCCGGGTCGGCGGCCGCCGGCGACGGTGCGCCGGCCGATGCCCCGACGTGCTCCAGTCGCGGGACGAGGAGCTCACCACCCCGCACCGCGAGCTGCGGTGCCGCGGCGGTCACGGCCGAGGAGAGCCCTTCGGGGTCCGGCGTCCCGTCCGTGTCGATGAGCCGTACCAGCCCGGGGTGCTCGGTCTGCACCGTCCGGACCAGTCCCCAGACGGCCGCGTGCATCGGATCGACCGACGCGTCGGGACCGGTCGAACACGCCTGCCGGGTGATCACCACCAGACACTCGCCCTCATGCCGTGGCCCGGCGAGCCACGACTGGATCCGCTCCAGCAGCGCGGCCAGTCCGGCGCGCACCCGCTCGGGTGTCGCCCCCGCGGAACCGCTGACGCGGTCGACCGTCGCGGCGGCACCGGCCAAGTGGTCGAGGGCCGCCTCGACGACAGGACCGTCGCCGACCACCAGGCATCGCCGCGCCGACGGAGCCTGCCCACCGTTCGCGGTCGCGGCCCCGAGCGGTTCCCACACCATCCGGTAGAGCGGCTCCTCGCGTCCGGCGGACAGCGCCAGCCGGAGTTTCGCCGCCGACACCGGCCGCAGCACCACACCGGCATCGAGGACGGGGCCGCCGTGCGTGTCCCAGGCAGTCAGGCGGACCGTGTCGGGTCCTTCCCTCCGCATCCGCACGCGCAGAGCCGAGGCTCCGCGGGCGTGGTGGCGTACGGCGGACCAGGAGAACGGCAGCCGCGCGCCCTGCGCGTCGGGCAACAGCTCACCTGCGGCGAGTGGGTGCAGCACCGCGTCCAGCAACGCGGGGTGCAGCAGGTACGTGCCGCTTTGCGCCGCGTCGGCGTCCGGCAGCCGCACCTCGGCGAACAGTTCGTCGTCGTTGCGCCAGACCGACCGCACGCCGCGGAAGGCCGGACCGTACATGAGGCCGCGTGCCGCGAGTTCGTCGTAGTGGTGCTCGACGTCCAGCGCCACGGCGCCCGCCGGAGGCCACGCGGTCAAGGACTCCGCGCCCTCCGGTGCGGCTGCCGGCTCACCGCCCAGCGTCCCCGAGGCGTGCGAGGTCCACTCGTCGGCACCGGCACACCGGGCGAGCAGGCGGAGCGCGGAGACACCGGGGGTGCCCGTCGCCTCGATCCTCACCTGTACGTCGGTCGCCTCACCGTCGGCGATGACCAGCGGAGCGTGCAGCAGCAGTTCCGTGACCTCGCCGTGGCCGGTCTGCTCGGCGGCCCGCCCCGCCGTCTCCAGCAGCGCCGTACCCGGCACCACGAGGGAACCGGCCACCCGGTGGTCGACGAGCCAGGGGAGGCGCCGGGTGCTGAGCCGGCCGGTGAGCACCGCTCCGTCGTCCAGCTGCACGGCCGCCGCCAGCAGAGGGTGCCCCATCGGGATCAGGCCGGCGGACGCGAGGTCCGCCTCCACGGCGAGCGGTTCCAGCCAGTAACGCTCGTGCTGGAACGCGTACGTCGGCAGTTCCACCACCCGGGCGTCCGTGCCCGAGAAGCAGGCGGTCCGGTCCATCTCCGTGCCCGACGCGTACAGCTGGCCGACGGCGAGGGCCAGTGCCGTCCGTTCGGGCCTGTCCTCGCGCAGTACCGGCAGGATCAGCCGGCCGGTGTCGGCCGGGCAGTCCTGTGCCATCGCGCTCAGCACGCCGTCCGGGCCGAGTTCCAGGAAGCGGGTGACGCCCTGTTCCCTGAGGTGGCGGACGCCGTCGGCGAAGCGCACCGTGGCCCGTGCCTGCGTGACCCAGTGCTCGGCGTCACCGAGTTCCTGCGCGGACGCGCCGCGCCCGGTGAGGTTCGACACGAGGGGGATGTCCGGGTCGCCGTAGGTGAGACCTTCCGCAACACTGCGGAAACGTTCCAGCATGGGCTCCACCAGGGGCGAGTGGAAGGCGTGGCCGACCTCCAGCCTGCGCGTCGTACGGCCGCGTCGCGCCCACTCGTCGGCGAGCGCCAGTACGGCTTCCTCGTCACCGGACAGGACGACCGAATCGGGGCCGTTGACGGCCGCGACGCTCACCCGGTCGGTCAGGTGCGGCAGCACCTCGTCCTCGCTCGCCTGGACGGCGACCATGGCACCGTCCGCGGGCAGTTGCTGCATCAGCCGGCCGTGCTCCGCGACCAGCAGCGCCGCGTCCGGCAGGGACAGCACGCCGGACACGTGTGCGGCGGTCAGTTCTCCGATCGAGTGGCCGGTGACGTAGTCCGGCCGGATCCCCCAGTCCTCCAGCAGCCGGTACAGCGCCACCTCGACGGCGAACAACGCCGCCTGGGTGTAGACCGTGCGGTCCAGCAGTTCCCTGTCCGTACCCCAGACGACTTCGCGCAGCGGACGGTCCAGATGCCGGTCCAGCTCGTCCGCCACGGCGTCGAACGCGGCGGCGAACACCGGGTACTCGGCGTGCAGTTCCCGGCCCATGCCCAGACGCTGGGCACCCTGACCGGTGAACATGAAGGCAAGCCCGCCCTCCGGCACGACGTGTCCCTCGCCCACGCCCGGGGCGCTGCGGCCGCCCGCCAGGGCCTCCAGCCCTGACAGCAGCTCCTCGTGGTCGCGGCCGACGACGACGGCGCGGTGCGGGAAGGCGGTACGCGCCGTGGCCAGTGAGTACGCGATGTCCGACGGCCGCAGTTCGGGCTGCGCCGCGACGAAGGAGCGCAACCGCTCCGCCTGGGCCGCCACGGCGGCCGGGGACTTCCCACTGACCACCCACGGAAGGGCCGTCCGCTCCGTCGTGGGGGGCTGCTCCGGCCGGTCGTCGGCCGGCTCTCCCGGGGGCGCCTGCTCGATGATGACGTGGGCGTTGGTTCCGCTGATGCCGAAGGAGGAGACAGCCGCGCGCCGGGCCCGCTCGCCCTCGGGCCAGGGCTGCGCCCGGGTGAGCAGCGCGACGGAGCCCGCGGTCCAGTCGATCTTCCGTGAGGGTTCCTGCACGTGCAGCGTTCGGGGCAGTACGCCGTGTCGCAGGGCCATGACCATCTTGATCACGCCGGCGACACCTGCCGCGGCCTGGGTGTGCCCGATGTTCGACTTCAGGGAGCCGAGCCACAGGGGATGGTCGGCGTCGTGTTCCTGTCCGTAGGTCGCCAGAAGCGCCTGCGCCTCGATCGGGTCGCCCAGCGTGGTACCGGTGCCGTGTGCCTCCACCGCGTCGACCCCGGCCGCCGACACGCCGGCGCCGGCCAGCGCCTGCCGGATCACCCGCTGTTGCGAGGGCCCGTTCGGCGCGGTCAGGCCGTTGGACGCGCCGTCCTGGTTGACCGCGGACCCCCGCAGCACCGCGAGGACGCGGTGCCCGTTGCGCCGGGCGTCGGAGAGCCTCTCCACCACCAGGACACCGACGCCCTCCGCCCATCCGGTGCCGTCAGCCGTCTCCGAGAACGCCTTGCAGCGGCCGTCGGCGGCAAGTGCACGCTGACGTCCGAACTCGGTGAACATCCCGGGCGTGCTCATCACCGTGACGCCCGCGGCCAACGCGAGGGAGCACTCGCCCTGACGCAGCGAGTGGGCGGCGAGGTGGAGCGCCACGAGGGACGACGAGCACGCCGTGTCCACCGTGAGGGCGGGCCCTTCGAGCCCGAGGCTGTACGCCACCCGGCCCGACACCACGCTGCTCGCCTGACCGGTCAGGAGATGTCCGGCCACGTGGTCCGGGCTTTCGTGCAGACGTGTCCCGTAGTCCCCCACCATGGCCCCGGCGAAGACTCCCGTCCGGCTGCCCCGAAGGGTGTCCGGCACGATGCCGGCCGCCTCCAGCGCCTCCCACGACGCCTCCAGCAGCAGTCGCTGCTGGGGGTCCATCGCGAGTGCCTCGCGCGGTGCGATGCCGAAGAACTCGGCGTCGAACCCGGCCGCGTCGTACAGGAAACCGCCCTTACGGGGATGTCCCCCACCGGCCGCACCCCCGACGAGGGGATCCAGCACGTCCCAGTGGCGGTCGGTGGGACAGTCGCCCAGGGCCTCCTCCTCGTCACACACCAGTCGCCACAGATCCTGCGGGGACCGGACGCCCCCGGGGAACCGGCAGCTCATGCCGACGATGGCGATGGGATCGTCCTCGACCGGTACCGTCGAGGCCCGTACCGCCTCGGCCACCGCAGTAAAAGCACCACCCGTGCCGCGCAGGGCGTCCATCTCCCCGGCCAGTCGCTCAGGGGTGGGGTGGTCGAAGACGACGCCGGACGGCAGCGCGAGTTCGGTGGCGGCATTGAGCCGGTTGCGCAGCTCCACGGCCATGACCGAGTCGAAACCCTGGTCCTTGAACGACCGGTTGACCTGGACGTCCGCCGGATCGGTGCGCAGGACCAGGGCGGTCTGCGCACGGACGAGGTCGAGCGCGGAGACCAGCGCGTCGGTCTCCTGTCGCTTCGGCTCGGCGTCCGCCTCCCACGGCGTGGTGACGGCCGGCGCGGGGCCGTTCGGGCGTGAGGGCCCGGCGGCTATCCAGTGCCGCCGCCGCTGGAACGCGTACGTCGGAAGCTCGTGCGCCGGCAACGGCTCGACGCCGTCGGGAAGGAACTCGGTCCAGCGGACGCGAGCGCCTCGCACGTACGTTTCCGCGAGGCAGGTGAGGAACCGCTCCAGCCCTCCTTCGTTGCGCCGCAGCGAACCGGTCGTGAAGACGCCCGCCACGGCTGCTTCGTCGGCGATGTCGGCGACGGCCGCTGTCAGAACGGGGTGCGGACTGCACTCGACGAAATTCGTGTGACCCGTGGCCAGCAGCTCCTGGACCGCTGTGCTGAAGCGCACCGGCTCGCGCAGATTGCGCACCCAGTACTCGGCGTCCAGGGCATCGCCGTCCAGCCAGGCGCACTCCACCGTCGACATCAGGGGCACTCGCCCGGCGACCGGTGTGATGCCGGCCAGGTCGTCGAGGAGTTCATCCCGCAGGGAGTCCACCTGCGGGCTGTGCGAGGCGTAGTCCACGGCGATGCGCCAGACCCTGACGCCGGTCCGTTCCCATTCGGCCTCCAGACCCTCGAGAACCCCCGGATCGCCGGAGAGCACGGTCGACCTCGGGCTGTTGACCACGGCCACCGAGACGCCAGGGTGGGACTGGATCTGTGCACGCACCTCGTCGACCGGCAGGCCGACCGAGGTCATGGCGCCCTGGCCCGCCAGCCGGTCGGCGATCAGCCTGCTGCGCAGCACCACCACCTTCGCCGCGTCCTCCATGGACAGCGCGCCGGCGACGACGGCAGCCGCGATCTCCCCCTGGGAGTGGCCGACCACGGCATCGGGCGACACACCTGCCGCCTCCCACATGGCCGCGAGGGACACCATGACGGCCCACGAGACGGGCTGGACGATGTCGACCCGCTCCAGTCCTTCCCCGTTGGCCAGCACTTCGGTCAACGACCAGTCCACGTGGGCGCCGAGTGCCCGGTCGCAGCGCGCTATGCAGTCGGCGAACACGGCGGAGGAGGCGAGGAGTTCCTTGCCCATGCCGGCCCACTGGGCGCCCTGGCCGGGGAAGACGAAGACCTGGCGGGTGTCACCCGAGGAGTCCGCGTGTCCCACGACGGCGTCCTCACCGGGGACTCCCCGCGCGATCCGGTCGAGGCTCGCCCGCAGCGCGTCCCGGTCAGGAGCCAGGACGACGGCCCGGTGGTCGAAGAGCGTGCGGGACGTGAGCAGCGTGGAGGCGGCGCCGACGGGGTCGGCATCGGGCCGCCGCGCCAGGAACTCGTGCAGTCGCCTGGCCTGGCCGCGCACAGCAGCCGCGCTCCTGGCGCTGAGCACGTAGGGCACCGGCGTCCCACCGGCGGCCGCCGGGGTGAGTGGCGTCTCCGCCGGAGCGGCCGGCACCGCCCGGGGCGCACCGGCCAGGACGACGTGGCAGTTGGCCCCGCCCATCCCGAAGGAGCTCACGCCGGCCAGCCGCTCGTGGGCCGGGAGGTCCCAGTCGGAGAGTTCGGTCTGGACGCGCAGTCCGAGTTCCGCCAAGGGGATGAGGGGATTCGGCTTCTCGAAGTTCAGGCTCGGCGGAAGCCGGCCGTACCGGACCGCCAGGACCGCCTTGAGCAACCCGGTGATGCCCGCGGCGCCTTCCAGATGGCCGACGTTCGTCTTGGCCGACCCCACGGCGAGCGGGGCGCCGTCCGCCCGCCCGGGAGCGGTCACCGCGCCCAGCGCGGCGGCTTCGATCGGATCGCCGACCTTGGTGCCGGTGCCGTGCAGTTCGACGTACTGCACCCTGCTCGGGTCGACGCCCGCCCGCTCGTACGCCGTCCGCAGGACGGACTCCTGCGCCGAGGCGTCGGGAGTGGTGAGGCCGTCGCTCGCCCCGTCGTTGTTCACCGCGCTGCCACGGATCACGCAGTACACCGTGTCGCCGTCGTCCAGTGCCTTGTGCAGGGGCTTGAGGACGACGAGACCGCCGCCCTCACCCCTGACGTAGCCGTTGGCCCGCTCGTCGAACGTGTGACAGCGTCCGTCGGGCGACAGCCCGCCGAACTTCGAGGCGGCCACCGTGCTGTCGGGGGCGACGTTCAGGTGCACACCACCGGCCAGCGCCAGTTCGGACTCGCCCGACCGCAAGCTCTCGCAGGCCAGGTGCACGGCGACAAGTGAGGAGGACTGCGCGGAGTCCACGACGAAGCTGGGACCCCGCAGACCCAACGCGTACGACACGCGGTTCGCGATGAGGCCGCGGCTCAGACCGACCACGGTGTGGTGGTCGATGCTCTCCAGCCCCTGCTGCTGGCTGAGCGTGGCGTAGTCGGCGCCGATCGCGCCGGCGAAGACGCCGACGTGCGCTCCGCGCAGGGAGCCGGGCAGAACACCGGCGTTCTCCAGTGCTTCCCAGCTGAGTTCGAGCATGAGCCGCTGCTGCGGGTCCATGGCCGCAGCCTCACGAGGGGAGACTCCGAAGAATTCGGCGTCGAAGTGGCCGACGTCCTCCAGGAAACCGCCCCAGCGCGAGTTGGTCCTGCCCAGACGGGTGGTGTCGGAATCGTAGAGCGCCGACGCGTCCCACCGCCCGTCCCTGACCTCGGTGACAGCCGTCGCACCGGCGCTGAGCAGACGCCAGAAGGCGTCCGGATCAGCCGCACCTGGCAGGCGGCACGACAGCCCGACGACCGCGATGTCGTCGCTGGGGCCGGGGGTTTCCGGAGAGACACTCATTGCACTGTTCCCATCTTGCGGCAGGTGACGAATTCCAGCTGAGGCGCATTGACCACACGGCGCGTGAGGGTCGCAGCGCGAAGGGGGTGAAAACGGGCGCGGAGAAGTCAACTGGGGGCCTGTACGAGGCGACGGAGAAGGGGACAAGGCCACACGAAGCTGTTTGCCTCCGGCCATGTCACCCAGAACACGGACCCGTATGTGCACTCTCATCCACACAGCCCCATCGCCGTGTGCGAGGAGTTCGGAGCGGTCAACGGATTATGAGGTATTACCGGGAGAGGAGATTTTCCGCCCTCGGTGCGCCTTACCGGCCGAGCGGCTTTCCAGTCTCACCACCAACGATCGGCCGGTAACTGCAGTCCCTCGTACGAGCGATGTGTGATCACGTTAGGCATGCCGCCGACCCGCCGACAAGGGGCTATCCCTACACCGCCCGGTGGTGTCGCCCACCCCCGGACTCGTTGTCGGGTGAGCTCCGTGAACTACACGCAACGGCGGAGTGGCGTCATCTATTCGCGCGGTTCACCGATCTGCGGGTTTCCACACACGTGAAAGGAACAGGCCATGTGATTGCCGAGAGGTGACGAAGCACCTAACCCTCCGTTGCACACTTCTCACATCGTCCGCGGGGTGGCGCTCCGGCTTCCCCTGACCGCTGGACTTATCGGCGCGGACGAGGGAACAATGGCGCAGTCGGTGCCACACCGACACACGACTTCCGGACTCCGCAGGCGCATCCGCCGAAAAGCAGGAATGCCCTCGCGTGGGTGTTCCGCCGTCACGTGCCCACCGTCGAGGAGTAACCATGGTGAACCACGCCGTCCACGTCGCGGGTGGGGCGATACAGCGGTTCCATCCGTCCCCCGGCGCGGAAGCGGCCCTGGTGTGCTTTCCGCACGCCGGTGGTGCGGCCAACTACTACCGGCCGTTCTCCGCCGCGCTGCGTCCTGACATCGACGTTCTGGCGGTCCAGTACCCCGGGCGACAGAACCGCTGGGCCGAGCCACTCGCCGGCACCGTCGATCAGCTGGTCGACGACAGCGTGGAGGCACTGGGTCCGTGGGCGGGCCGGCCACTGGCCCTGTTCGGGCACAGCATGGGAGCAGTGGTCGCGTACGAGGTCGCCAGACGGCTGACCGCGTCAGGCAGTCAGCCCGTCACTCTCGTCGTCTCCGGCAGTCGGGGACGGGATGACGGGCGGACGCGTGAGGTGCACCTGCGGGACGATGACGGCCTGATGGCCGAGATCAGGTGGCTGGGTGGGACGGACATGCGCGTGCTCGAGGATCCCGAGATGCGTTCCCTGCTCCTGCCGACTCTCCGCGCCGACTACCGGGCTGTGGAGACCTACCGGCACGCCGACGGGCCGCGGCTCTCCTGCCCCGTGCTCGCCCTGGCCGGTGACAGCGATCCGGTGGCCTCCCCGGCCGAGATGCGCGACTGGGCCGACCGGACGTCGGCCCAGTTCGACCTCATCAGTTTCAGCGGCGGCCACTTCTATCTGACGGACCACTCCGCGGCCGTGGCGTCCGTCGTGAGCGACCACGTCCGGGCACTGACCCGCTGAAGGCGGGGACGCGGTGCCTGGCGGCCTCCGCGAGAGGTACCCGTCCGGGTACCAGCGGCGACGGCGAAGGTGCGGAAGCCCCGTCTGCCGCCTTGAGCGAGGCGGGTCCGCGGCGCACCGCACACCCGCCCGGCGTTCAGTCCTCGTGGCTCAGTCCTCGTGGCCCAGCTGGAGATCCCGTTCGGTCCTTCCCCCGCCGGGGAGTTGGAGCACGGTGGCGACCGGCGGGTAGCCGGCGGCGATGACGGTGTACTCACCGGTCGACAGGTCCACGAACCTGAACGCCCCGTCGGAGCCGGTGGTGAGGGTGTCGACCACGTTGCCCGCCGCGTCCAGCAGGGTGACCCTGGCGTCCTCGACGACCCGCCCGCCGGGGGCACGCACGATCCCGCGCAGTACGGCTCCGCCCGCCAGCTCGATGTCCTGCCTGGTCTCCCGGGCCGCCTGCACGCTGACCGGGAGGGCGGCGGGGCGGAAGGCCGGGGCGCTGGCCGCCAGGGTGTACTCCCCCGCCACCAACTCGCTGATGACGTAGGAGCCTTCGCGCCCCGTGCGGGTCGTCGCGACGACTTCGCCCCGTACGTCGGTGAGCGTGACCGCCGCGTCACGGACGGGGGCGCCGTCAGGTGTGACGACCGCGCCTGCGAGCCGTCCCGCGCCGCCCAGGACCACGTCGAGCTCCACCGGCCGGTCGCTGACGGTCACGCTGACGGCCTGCGGCTGGTGTCCGCCCGCGGCGGCGATCAGGACGTAGGCACCGGCCGCGGGCGCCCTCAGCGCGTACCGCCCGTCGTCTCCGCTCGCCCCCCGTCCGACCTGGCGCCCCTGGCCGTCGATGAGGGTGAGCGCGGCACGTCCCACCGCCGTGCCGTCGGGGTGCTGGACGCATCCGCACACCGGGACCCCCGGGAGGGGGCCGGGCTGCGGCGGGCCGGGGTCGGTGCGGGCCATGGGGATCGTGGAGTGCGCGACGGTCGGTTCGGGGGCCGTCTGAGGGGTGTGGTGGGACACCAGCGGTTTCTCCTTGAGGAAGAAGGCGAGGAACAGGCCGAGCAGGAGCACCGGCACCAGGTAGAGGAAGATCCGCGGCATCGCGTCGGCGTACGCCTGGATGTAGGCGTCCCGCAGCGCGGGTTCCATGGAGTGGACCAGCTGCGGGGTGATCGACTCCGCGTCGGGCAGATCCGCGCCGGAGGGGAGCCGCACCCCGAGCGCGTCCGCGAGCCGCCCCGCGAACAGGGTGCCGAAGATCGCGGCGCCGACACTGCCGCCGATCTGGCGGAAGTAGTTGTGGGCGCTGGTCGCCGTGCCGAGGTCGGCGGGGCGTACGGAGTTCTGCACCGCCAGCACCAGGATGGACATGACGAGACCGATCCCGATGCCGAGTACGGCCTGCCAGATCCCGTACTCCAGCGCCGAGGTGTCGGTGTCGAGCAGGGAGAGCAGCCACATGCCGACGGCCGACACGGCTCCGCCCACCAGCGGGTAGACGCGGTAGCGGCCGGTGCGCGAGACCAGCTGTCCGGAGACGACGGAGGCGATGACGATGCCACCCATCATGGGCAGCATCAGCAGTCCGGACTCGGTGGCGGACACACCTTCGACCATCTGGAGATAGGTCGGCAGATAGCTGGCCGCGCCGAAGAGCGCGACCCCGACGACCGCGCCCACCAGCGAGGTGACGTTGAAGACGGAGTCGCGGAACAGCCGCAGCGGGATGATGGGTTCGGCGGCCCGGTGCTCGACGACCAGGAAGAGCAGGGTCGTTCCGGCAGCCCCGGCGGCGAGTCCCAGAATGGTCCGGGAGCCCCAGGCGTACTCCGTGCCGCCCCAGCTGGTGAGCAGCACCAGGCAGGTCGACGCGACGGCCAGCAGCAGCGCCCCCAGGACGTCGAGGCGGGGGCGGACCGCCGGCTTGGGCAGCTTCAGCACGATCGCGATGACGGCGAGCGTGACGAGGCCGAACGGCACGTTGATGTAGAAGCACCAGCGCCAGGAGGCGTGGTCGGTGAAGAAGCCGCCGAGGAGCGGTCCGGCCACCGAGGCGAGGCCGAACACGGCCCCGATGAGGCCCATGTAGCGGCCCCGCTCCCGGGCGGGGACGATGTCGGCGATGATCGCCTGGACGCCGATCATGAGTCCGCCGCCGCCGATGCCCTGGACGGCCCGGAAGGCGATGAGTTCGTCCATGGTGCGCGACCAGCCGGCCAGGGCGGAGCCGATCACGAAGACGACGATCGCGAACTGGAAGACGCTCTTGCGGCCGAAGAGGTCGCCGAGCTTCCCGTAGAGCGGCAGCCCGATCGTGGAGGCGAGCAGATACGCGGTGACCGCCCAGGACATCTTGTCCAGGCCGTGCAGCTCGCCGACGATCTTCGGCAGCGCGGTGGCGACGATCATCTGGTCCAGCGCCGCGAGCAGCAGGGTGAGCATCAGCCCGAGGAAGACCAGCCGGATCCTGCGGGGGCTGATCTCCCCCGGTGCGGTCGTTCCGGCGGCGGACGTCGGCGGGGGCGGCCCGTACTCCGCCACGGTGACCGGGTCCGCACGGGACCCCGGCGGCCCGCACTCCGTGCCGCCCGGCTCGTCCTCCACCAGAGTGATCCCACCCACCACGTGACGCTCCCCTCATCGCACTGCGCCGCCCATTTGTCGCATCAGCCAGCAAGGCTGGGCAAACGCGACCGGGCGTGCGTACGGCGCGCGCAGAGGGCTTATGCGCCGGTGGGAGGCGTTGCGGCGCACAACCGGCCACCCCGGAGAACCACTCGTTCCGGTGAGGCCGGCCGTGACGTCAACAGCGCGGAGAGCAGGGTTACTTCTCGACCTCGGTGGCGAGGTTCTGCAGCAACTCGTCGTAGATCCGGGCGAGTCCCTTGGGCGCGAAGGTCCGCTCGAAGAACCCGCCGATGCCGCCGGCACCGTTCCACACGGTCGTGACGACGGCCTTGGACCGGCCCTCGCCGGCCGGAGTGACGGTCCAGGTGGTGACCATCGTGGAGTTGCGGTCCTTCTCGATCAGCTGCCCGTCCGTGGGCTCGGTGACCTCCAGCAGACAGTCGCGGACCCGCTTGCTCGTGGCCTGGAGCTTCCAGTGGACGAGGGTGCCTTCACCGTCTCCGCCTTCGCGCACCTCGTACTCGCTGAAGTGCCCGGTCAGCACCTTGCCCCGGACCTCCTTGTAGTCGGCCAGAGCGTCGAACACCGTCTCCGCGTCCGCCGCGATGATCCGCTCCGTCGTGGCCTCGACCTGCGCCATGCCTGTTCCTCCAGCACTCGGTTGTTCGGGGTCGTGCTGAGCCAACCACCCCGGGGGCGGCCCCTCAAAATCGGGGCCGGAACTCCGCCGCACACGATCAAGGGAACACATGTTCTATTCTCTGCGGAGTGCTACCAAGGAGGCGCTCATGCGCTGGGACAATCTTTCAGAAAACACCACAAAGGCAGGGAACAGTGCGCTCTTCGCCGCGGACGCGGTGACGACGCGCACCTTCGACACCCCGGAATTCAAGGGAATCACGTTCCACGAGATCCGGGCCCGCTCGATCGTGAACCGGGTGCCCGGGGCCTCCCGCATGCCGTTCGAATGGACGGTGAACCCGTACCGGGGCTGCACCCACGCCTGTGTGTACTGCTTCGCCCGCAGGACCCACAGCTACCTGGACCTGGACACCGGTCTCGGTTTCGACTCCCAGATCGTCGTCAAGGTCAACGCCGCCGAACTGCTGTCCCGCCATCTGGCCTCCCGCCAGTGGCACGGCCAGCACATCGCGATGGGCACGAACGTCGACTGCTACCAACGTGCCGAAGGCCGGTACCGGCTGATGCCCGGCATCATCGCGGCCCTGCGCGACCGTGCGAACCCCTTCTCCGTCCTCACGAAGGGCACGCTGATCCTGCGCGATCTCGACCTGCTGCGACAGGCCGCCGAGGTCACCGAGGTCGGCGTCTCCGTCTCCGTCGGCTTCACCGACCCCGAGCTGTGGCGCACGGTCGAGCCGGGCACCCCCTCCCCCGAGCGCCGTCTGGACGTCGTCCGCGCCATGGCGGACAACGGGATCGGCTGCGGCGTGCTGATGGCCCCCGTCATCCCCTTCCTCGGCGACCACCCCGACCAGCTGCGCGCCACGGTCCGCGCCGTCGCCGCCGCCGGTGCGACCTCGGTCACCCCGCTCGTGCTGCACCTGCGGCCCGGCGCCCGTGAATGGTTCATGCAGTGGCTCGCACGTCACCATCCGCACCTGGTGCGGCGCTACGAGCGGATGTACGCGGACGGGGCGTACGCACCGACCTGGTACCAGCGGGGTATCACCCGCCGGGTGCACGAGCTGGCGGCCGAGTTCGGCATCGGCCCGGCCGACCGGGGCGGCGCCCGCCGCATCGACCGCGCGACGCCGGCGGGCCGGGCGGAGGGACAGGCACCCGGCCCCACCCAGCTGACACTGCTCTGACCGCACCGGCCTCCCGGACCCGAACGGGTCAACTCTCGACGCCTTGCGTCCTTCCGCACCCCGGGCTGGGAAGCATGCGGCGGGGGCTGTGCCCCCACAACCCCATCGCCGCATCAAGGGAGGCCCTATGACGAAGCGCGCAGGAATGGTCGTCGCCGTCGGCGCCACGGTCGCGGGCCTGGTGGCCGCTGCGCCGTCCACCGCGTCCACGCCGTCCGCGTCCACGTCGTCCGCGTCCACGTCGTCCACCGCGTCCGCCGGAACGGCTCCTGCCGTCGCGCCGCTCAAGTGGACCGGCTGCGGGACGAAGTCGTATCCGGCCC
The DNA here is from genome assembly GCF_040295485.1 of Streptomyces sp. NPDC002793. NCBI lineage: Bacteria > Bacillati > Actinomycetota > Actinomycetes > Kitasatosporales > Streptomycetaceae > Streptomyces > Streptomyces sp. NPDC002793. The sequence continues at coordinate 20,840 of NZ_JBEOVL010000053.1, forward strand.
TGCAGTGCTCGACCGTCCGCACCCCGCTCGACCATGACGACCCGTCGGGCCGGCAGATCACCCTCGCCCTCTCCCGGATCCCACACACCGCGAAGACCTCGCAGGGCCCTCTCCTGGTCAACCCCGGCGGCCCCGGCGGCAGCGGGCTCTCCATGGCGGGCTTCGTGGCGGGCTCGCTGCCCGCGAAGCTGGCCGCGCAGTACGACGTGATCGGGTTCGACCCTCGCGGCGTCGGGAAGAGCACCCCCGCCCTGGACTGCGTACCGAAGTACTTCGAGCCCGTACGCCCCGACAGCGTGCCGGACTCCTACGAGGCGGAGAGGACCGCGCGTGACCGGGCGGCGTCCTTCGCCGCAGCGTGCGGCGAGAAACACGGCGACCTGTTGCCGTACATGGACACCGTCAGCTCCGCGAAGGACCTCGACGTCATCCGCCGGGCCGTCGCCGCGCCGCGGATCAACTACCTCGGCTACTCCTACGGCACCTACCTGGGCGCGGTCTACGCCAAGCTGTACCCCGAGCGCGTACGCCGCCTGGTGCTGGACTCGGTGGTCGACCCGGACGGTGTCTGGTACGAGGACAACCTCGGCCAGGACCACGCGTTCGACGCCCGCCACAAGGCCTTCGCCGCATGGGTCGCGAAGCACGACGCCACGTACGGGCTCGGCAGCGACCCCGCGGCGGTCGAGGCCGCGTGGTACCGCATGCGGGACGCTGTGAAGGAGCGCCCGGCGGCCGGCAGGGTCGGCCCCGGCGAGCTCGAGGACACCTTCATGCCCGGCGGTTACTACAACGGCTACTGGCCGCATCTCGCCGGGGCGTTCGCCGCGTACGTGAACGACGGGGACGAGAAGGCGCTCGCCACCGCGTACGAGAACTTCGCGGCCGTGGGCACCAGCGGCGACAACGGGTACTCCGTCTACACGGCCGTCCAGTGCCGCGACGCCGGCTGGCCCCGGAACTGGAACACCTGGCGCAACGACACCTGGCGGACGCACCGCAAGGCGCCCTTCATGACATGGAACAACACCTGGTACAACGCCCCGTGCGCCACCTGGCCGGTGGAGCCGCTGAAGCCCGTACGCGTCTCCAACGACAGGATCCCGCCCGCACTGATCCTCCAGGCCACCGACGACGCGGCGACGCCCTACGAGGGCGGCGTGACGATGGCCCGCAAGCTCAAGGGTTCATCGCTCGTCGTCGAACAGGGCGGCGGCAACCACGGGATCACCCTCAGCGGCAACGACTGCCTGGACGCGCACCTGGTGGACTACCTCACCGACGGCACCCTCCCCACCGGCGGCGGCAGCGGCGCGGACGCGTTCTGCGACGCCCTGCCAGAGCCGAAGGCCACCCCGGCCACGAAGGCGGCCACGGACACGAGGGGCAAAACCCTGCACGGCCTGCTGGGATTCCGAGGCTGACAGCCCCGGAAGAAACCCCGGGCCAGACGCCGGGGGCGTACGGCAGGATGGACCGCATGCCCCCGGCGTACGTGTGCGCATCATGACCCTGGACGACTACACGGCTGTGGCGGAGATCCGGGTGCGTGGCTGGCAGAGGGCGTACGCCGGGATGATCCCGCAGGCGTACCTGGACGCGATGGACATCGCTGCCGACGCCGACCGCCGGCGTACGCACCTCACGGCGGAGGGCGGCGCGGTCAACCTCGTCGCCGGGCCGCCGGACACCCCGGTGACGGGCTGGGCCTGCTGCGGCCCCTGCCGCGACGAGGACGCCGACTCCAGCACCGCCGTGCTGTACCCGCTCTACGTCCACCCGGCCCGTATCGGCACGGGTACCGGGCGCGCGCTCCTGGCCGAGGTGACGGCGCGTGCCCTGGCGGAAGGTTTCGCGCGCATCACGCTGTAGGTCCTCAAGGACAACGCCTGCGCCCGCCGCTTCTACGAGCGCGTGGGCTTCCGCCCGGACGGCACGGAGGAGAGCTTCGAGGCGCGCGGCGCGACGGTCCCTGAGGTCAGGTACGTGCGCGCACTGACCCCGCCACCCACGCCCCGGCCGCCCGCGTAGACCTTGCCCTGCCGTTACGACGAACCGGGCACAGGCACGTCGACCTTGAACAACGGCCGGTCGAACCCATCGGCGAACTCGAGGGTGCCGGGCTTCGCGTCGGGGACCATCAGGACGGTGGTGGCATGGACGAACTCGTCCGGGTGGGGGGCCGGTTCGTCGAGGAAGCTGTTCTTCTCCACCCCGAGCCCGGCGCAGTCCGTCCCGATGACCTGGTCGACGTTCTCCACCTCTCCGTCCTCCCCGACCAAACACGCTCGCGCCAGGCAGGACGCGTCGAACTCCGTGCTGCCCGAGTTCTCGACCTTGAATTCGAGACACACGTAACCGGTCTGGGGTCCGCGGTCGACGGTGACAGATATTCGCCCCGGTCCAGCACATCGGCCTGCTTCAGCACCATGAGTCAGACCTCGGCGGAGCTCGCCGGCGCACCGAGGGTCTCGTCGGCGGGAACTACGACGGAAAGCGTGTCCCCCTGTTCGAGCGTCTCCACGTCCTCGGGGGACGGACCTGCCGCGACCGATCCGGACGCCACTGCCTCCCAGCCCACCGCGCCGGAGACACCGGGGCAGGCCAGCAGACAGATCACCGTGGCGGCCCCGACCGCCGTCACCAACACGCGTCCGCGCGCCCTACGCCGTTTGTTCTGCATGACCGTCCCTTCGGGCATCCCTCCCACCTGCTTCCGACCGGATCGCGCCGACCGCAGATCGGCAGGGGCACGGGACGGAGAGCGCCTGCGCATCACGACGCGCTGGGGTCGACCGGGTCGACAGATCACGCACAGCTCACCCTTGACGCACCGTTGACAGTGCGTATCCGAACGCCAACCATACGTAGCGGGGACCAATGCAGCTGACTCGACCCGTGGGGGGGCACATGTCAGAGGGGCTGTACGGCTGGCTGATCGCTGCTGTGTCGGAGTTCGGCAAGGCGTCGAAGGCCAAACTGTCCGGCGGTGGCAGCCCCGAGGCATCGATACGCGGCCCGCTCGAATCCCTGCTCAAGACCGTCGGAGAAAGGCAGCAGCAGCACGAGGTCAGCTGGCACGACGAGTACTCGCTTCCGGACCTGGGCGTCCGGCCCGACTACGCCGTGCGGGCCGGCGGTGAACTGACGGGCTACATCGAGCTCAAGAGGCCCGACCTCTCCGTGGACCCCGGGTCGTTCAACAAGACCAACCGAGAGCAGTGGGAGAAGCTGCGCAACCTTCCCAACGTGCTCTATTCCAACGGCACCGAGTGGCGGCTGTTCCGCGATGGCCAGCAGGTCGGAGAGACGGTCTGGTTCAACGGCGCCCTGAAGAGCGCGGGCATGGCCTTGGCCCCGGCCGACCCCGCCGCCTTCGACGCGCTGCTCAAGGTGTTCCTCAACTGGAAACCCCCGGCGATCTCCAACGTCTCCAGATTGGTGCAGCATGTCGCCCCTCTGTGCAGACTTCTCCGGTCGGCCGTACTGGAGCAGTTGGCCGCCGAACGAAAGTCGTCCGCCGCGGAGGACGACCTGCGGGCCCGGCCGTTCACCGGCCTCAAGAACGAATGGCGCAGACTGCTGTTCCCCACGGCCGACGACGCCACGTTCGCGGACGGTTACGCCCAGGCTGTGACCTTCGCGCTCCTGCTCGCACGCTCCGACGACATCCTCGTGCGGGATGCCGCGCTCCATGACATCGGCCGCAGACTGGACGCCGACCACGCCCTCATGGGCCGGGCGCTCCAACTGCTCACGGACCACGTCAACGACCGCTTCCGAGTGACGCTGGAACTGCTGCAGCGCACGATCACAGGCGTGAACTGGCCCGCCATCCGGGCCGGCAACCGGGACGCGTACCTCCACCTGTACGAACACTTCCTGACCGTGTACGACCCGGCTCTGCGTCAGAAGAGCGGCTCTTACTACACACCGCACCAAGTCGTGGAGGAGATGGTCCGGCTCACCGAAGACGTGTTGCGCACCCGTCTCGGACAGCAGGCAGGCTTCGGTGAGGACGACGTACGCATCGTGGACCCCGCCATGGGGACGGGCACGTATCTGCACACGGTCATCGAGCGGGTGGCCGAGCAGGCCGCCGACCGCTACGGCCCCGCGATGACCCCCGACGCCATAGCCCGGCTCGCCACGCGTCTCTACGGTTTCGAGTTACAGATGGGCCCCTACGCCGTGGCCGAGCTCCGCGCTTCGGACCTGCTCAAGCGCCACCGCACTCCGGTGCCCGAAGGCGGGCTCAACCTCTTCGTGACCGACACCCTCGACAACCCCTTCGTCGAGGAGGAACAGTTGTACACGTACGACGCCCTGTCCGCCTCACGGCGGCGGGCCAACCGCATCAAGGCAAACACACCGGTGACCGTCGTGATCGGGAACCCGCCGTACGACGACAAGGCGGAGAACCGTGGCGGCTGGGTCGAGAAGCGCGGCGACGGCCAGGAGGCACCGCTCCTGGACGACTTCCGGCAGCCGGGCAACGGCCGGTACGAGCACGTGCTCAAGAACATGTACGTCTACTTCTGGCGGTGGGCCGCCTGGAAAGTGTTCGACGCCCACGAGACGGATCGCCACGGAGTCGTCTGCTTCATCAGCCCGTCGGGCTGGACCACGGGGCCCGGCGGGCGCGGGATGCGGGAATACCTGCGCCGCACGTGCGACGAAGGCTGGATCATCAACCTCTCGCCGGAAGGGCAGCGGGCGGATGTCGCCACACGGGTGTTCCCGGGGGTCGCTCAGCCTCTGGCCATCTGCGTCTTCGTACGCAGGGCCACGTCGGACAGTGCCGGGCGTCGCGCGGCTCGGGTGCACTACCGTTCCGTGACGGGCAGACGCGACGAGAAGTTCGAGCAGTTACGCGGGATCCAGCTGGATGGCGAAGGCTGGCGGGACACCCATCCAGACGGGGTGCGGCCCTTCACTCCCGCGACACAGTCGGGATGGGACGAGTATCCGGCTCTGGACAGCGTGTTCCTGTGGGGTAGTCCGGGCGTCAAGGCGAACCGGTCCTGGGTCAGCAGCCCGTCGCCCGAAACCTTGCGGCGCCGGTGGGCCCGTCTCGTACGCGAGGCGGATCTCCCCAGCAAAACGGAGCTCTTCAAGATCACGCCGGACCGTACGCTGACAGGCGATCAAGAGCCGCTGGCAGGCCACGCGCACCGACCGCTCCCCATCGCGAAGGAATCCCATCTGCGACCGAACATGATCCGGACAGCGCTGCGCAGCTTCGACAGACAGTGGCTCATCGCGGACAACCGTGTGCTCGATCGCCCACGCCCGGACCTCTGGGCCTCGCTCCAGCCCGAACAGCTCTTCCTCAACGAGCAGTCGTCCCATGAGATCGGCTCAGGCCCGGCCGTCGTGGCCACCCACCTCATCCCAGACACGCACCACTTCAACGGCCGTGGCGGCCGTGTCCTGCCGATCCTCCACCCCGACGGTTCACCCAACATCGCGCAAGGCCTCCTGGCTCACTTGTCAGACGTGATCGGCGGGGAGCCGATACCCCCTGCCGACCTGGCCGCCTACACCGTCGCCGTCACCGGTCACAGCTCCTTCACCGAGCGCTTCGCCGAGGAGCTGCTCACTCCCGGAGTACGCCTGCCACTGACCCGCGAACCGGGGCTGTGGCGCAAAGCCGTGCTCCTCGGCAGGGAAGTCCTATGGGCCTCGACCTACGGCGAGCGTTTCGTCTCTCCCGACACCGGCCGCCCACCCGGGGCAGTCGAGTTCCCCGCCGGGGACGAGCGGCAGGTTCGCTATCTCACCCACATCGGCAGCGGCGTTCCGGAGCGCATGACGTACGAGGCCGAGACACAGACCCTGTACGTCGGCGCGGGCGCCTTCGCGCCTGTGCCAGAAGCAGTCTGGGCCTATCACGTAGGCGGCATGAAGGTCGTGAACAAGTGGTTCGGTTACCGCAAGGCGAAGCCCACCAGCAAGCGGACGAGCCCGTTGGACGACATCCACGTGGACAACTGGCCGGCGGAATGGACCAAGGAACTGATCGAACTGCTCTCCGTGCTCCGCCGCCTCACCGACCTCGGCCGCGCGCAGTCCGAACTCCTCACAGACATCCTCGCCGGCCCTGTAGCCACACACTCCGAACTGACCGCAGCCGGGGTGCTGCTCAATTCGGAGACCGCCCGCAAGCCGCGACACCGCCCGACGGGCGGATTGTTCGGGGCTGACGATCTCACGTAGCTGGGGCAGGCTCAGGCAGTGCGCCGCGCCGCCCCTCGCCTGGCCTCCTCGAACGAGACGACTCCCTGAGCAAGCCGCCGAACGGCGAGGGTGAGCTGCGGCGCCGCCCTCTCGTGCTCTTCCACCATGCGGGCCACCTCGCTCAGGCGCAGTTCCGACGACTCGTACAGGCGGCGGTAGTGAACGGCGGCCCCGAGAGCGGTGGCGCCCAGCCAGCCGTCCCGCCGCTCGGTCAACTTCAGCCAGCTCAGCAACGGCTCATCACGCTGAACCTGCCCGGGATCGATCCCTCGCGCGACGGCAGCCTCCGCATCGGCCGTGCTGCTGCCCGGATCGCGCTGGGGAGCGGCGACCAACTCCGCGAGCAGCCCCCATTGCGCTTCGGCGAGGTCTACGTGGGGTAGAGGGGCGGAAAATTGCATGCCCACATGCCTAGCACATGGCCTCGATTCCTCGGCTCTGTGCCAGGTTTTTACGGAGGATTACCTGCGGCACGGGCGTAAAGTGGCTCAGTTCACCAATGACGCCGTAAGCCCGAGAAGCCGACCATCGGACCAGCCCTGCGAATCAGGCCCACCCGTCTCCGCCGATCGATTACCGTATCCATGCGGACATACGGACAATCCGCCTGATCAGGCCACCATGGCGCTCGACGGATCGGCCGACTGCAAGGACCAAGGACCAGGGACCAACGTGCACACGACTCCCCTCAGCCCCGAGGACCCCGCGGAGCTCGGCGGCTTCGAGCTGCTCGGGCGGATCGGCCACGGAGGTATGGGGCAGGTCTTCCTCGGCGAATCGCAGGGCGGCGAGCCGGCGGCCGTGAAAGTGATCAAGCCGGCCGTGGTGGACTCCGAGTCGCGGCAGCGTTTCGCGCAGGAGATCGAGATCCTCAAGACGGTGTGGGGGCCGCGTATCGCTGCCTTCCTCGGTGCGGACCCAGAAGCTGAGCAGCCCTGGCTGGCGACCGAGTACGTGGACGGTCCGGATCTCGGCAAGCACGTCACGGCTCACGGCCCCCTGCCGTCGCTCCTCGTCGCCTCACTCGGTGCGACGCTCGCCGAGGCGCTGGCCTCGGTGCACACCCAGGGGCTGCTGCACCGCGACCTCAAGCCGGCGAACATCCTGCTCGGCCCCAACGGACCCAAGGTCATCGACTTCGGGCTCGCCGTCTTCGCCGAGTCGAACGTGTCACTCACCGCGCCCAACCAGGTGGTGGGCACCCCTGTCTGCATGGCCCCGGAGCAGGCGGCCGGCGTCAAGCCGCTCACCGGCGCGGTCGACGTGTACGCGCTCGGTGCCCTGCTCCTGTACGCGGCGACCGAGCACTACCCGTACCAGGGGGCGACTCCGCTCATGGTCTTCCACCAGACGACAGACCCTAAGACCCTCCCCGACCTCAGCGGCCTCCCCGCCGAGCTCACCCCGCTGCTCACGGCGATGCTCGCCCAGGACCCCACGGAGCGACCGGCACTTCCCGAGGTGGTCAGCCGTTGCAGGGCGGTCATCGAGGCCCAGGGCATGAAGGTGGCGCAGGCCCGCCGCAAGTTGACCGCGTACACGGCGAGTACCGCACCGCACAACGTCGCCCCCGAGCCCCTGCCCGCGCCCACCGTGCCGCCGACGGTGCCGTTCGCGGAGCTGCACACGATCACCGCTGCCGAGCCCGCACCACAACTGCCGGAGCCCACGGTGGAATCGCCCGCTCCCACCGCACAGGAACCACAGCCACAGCCGGTGTCCCCGGCCCCGAGCACACGCCGCCGCGCGCCCGCTCCCCGCACCCTGCGCCACTCCGCCCAGGCCCGCCGGACCGCCGAGCAGCTTCGCAAGGCCTATGCCGCGAAGACCCCGTTCTGACCGACGGACGCGGGGAGCACCGCACCCTGGCATCACAGCCACACCACCATCACCATCCAGGAGGCCGCGGGTGACCGCCGACCAGAGCACCACCACCACGTCGAGCGACAAGGACGCCCAGTACCCGCCGGGCGCCCAGATCCTCGTACGCGACGAGGTGTGGCTCGTGCGGACCACCACCCGCACCGAACACGACGGCGCCCGGATCGAGGCCGTGGGCGCCTCGGAGTTCGTACGCGACCGGGAGGCGGTCTTCTTCACCGAGCTGGACCGTGTGGAGCTGATCGACCCGCGTGAGACCGAGCTCGTACGCGACGACTCACCGAACTTCCGCCGCTCGCGCCTCTTCCTGGAAGCGGTACTCCGCAAGACGGCTCTGCCCCAGTCGGAGCGCGGTCTGGCGCTGGCGGACCAGTTCCTGATGGACGCGCTCCCCTACCAGCAGCGCCCGGCCGAGCTCGCGCTGTCCGGCCGCAACCTGCGTCCCCGCCTCCTGATCGCGGACGTCGTCGGTCTCGGAAAGACGCTGGAGATCGGGCTGACCCTCGCGGAGTTGATCCGCAGGGGCCGCGGTGAGCGCATCCTCGTCGTCACCCCGCAGCACGTCCTCGAACAGTTCCAGCACGAGCTGTGGACCCGGTTCGCGATTCCGCTGATCCGCCTGGACTCGGTGGGCATCGAGCGCATCCAGCGTGAGATCCCGGCCGGCCGGAACCCGTTCACGTACTTCAAGCGCGTGATCGTCTCCGTCGACACCCTGAAGAACACCGACCAGTACAAGCACCACCTGGAGCGGATCAACTGGGACGCGGTCGTCATCGACGAATCGCACAACCTCATCAACAAGGGCTCCCTGCGCAACCAGCTCGCCCAGATCCTCGCCCCGCGCACCGACGCCCTGATCCTGGCCTCCGCGACCCCGCACAACGGCAACGCCCGCTCGTTCGCGGAGCTGATCTCCCTCCTCGACCCTGCGGCGATCAGGGACGCGGAGAACTACCGCGCCGAGGACATCAAGCACCTCTTCATCCGGCGTACGAAGGTCAGCCCCGAGGTCCGCGACCAGATGAAGGGACAGTGGGCGGACCGCGGCCCCTCACAGTCCGTACGCTGCTCCGCCACCCCGGCGGAGGAGAAGATCTTCGAGGAGCTGGCCGAGGTCTGGCTGCCGACGGACGGCCGCCCGTCGGTGAGCGATGTCCCCCTCTTCCCCTACACGCTCCTCAAATCGTTCCTCTCCTCGCACGCGGCATTGAAGGCGACCGTCGCCGCGCGCATCAAGACGTTGGAGAAGAAGAACGCCCCCCAGGGCACGGCGGCCGAGATGGCGGCGCTGTATCGGCTCCGCGAACTCGCGGCCGGTATGACGGAGGCCGACTCGGCGAAGTTCGCCGCACTCGTCGAGCAGTTGAAGGCGATCAGGGTCGGCCCGAAGTCGGACGCGCGCGTCGTCGTCTTCTCCGAGCGCGTGCAGACCCTGGAGTGGCTGCGCACCGTGGTGCCGGCCGCGCTCGGCTTCCGTACCGGCAAGGCCGCCGAAGCAGCCGCCCGCGTCATGCACGGCGGGCTCTCCGACGAGCAGCAGATGCAGTGCGTGGAGGACTTCGGTCTCGCCGACACCCCCGTACGCATGCTGTTCACCGGTGACGTGGCCTCCGAGGGTGTCAACCTGCACCGCCAGTGCCACCAGCTGATCCATTACGACGTGCCGTGGTCGCTGATCCGCATCGAGCAGCGCAACGGCCGTATCGACCGTTACGGCCAGGCACACCAGCCGCAGTTCCGCGCACTGATCCTCACCAGTGAGGTGGAGGGCGCGAAGGACGACACCCTCGTCGCCGAGCGCCTGCTGGACCGTGAGGACGAGGCCCATCGGGCGCTGGGCACGGCGGAGGCGGTGTCCGGGCTTTACCGCGCGGAGGCCGAGGAGAAGTCGCTCATCCAGGACCTGCTGCGCGGGCGCACGGTCGACGAGTCACTGGCCGCCCACAACGCCTCCTCGGCCGACGACGACGCGGGCATGGACGACTTCCTGGCGGACTTCTTCGGTTCGGTGGGGGACGAGACTCACGCGGACTCGGACCGTACGGATCCCACGCAGGCCGGGCACGGCGGCGGAAGCGTGCCGCAGGCGCGTGTGCCCCGGCTGTTCACCTCCACCCGTGAGTTCTTCGACGAGGCGTTGCGCGAGGTGTTCCCCGACGCGCAGGACCGGCTGGATCTGTCCATGGACCAGGAGTCGGGCCTGATCTCGTTCCGGCCGCCCGCCGATCTCGTCCACCGTATGAAGGCTCTCCCGCTGGACTACGTGCGCGAGCAGCGTCTGCGCGAACGCCTCCTGGTGACGCTCAACCGCCGCCTGGCCGAGCACTCCCTTCAGCGGGCCCGGGAGTCCTCGACGTCGAGCTGGCCGGAGATCTCGCTGCTCACGGAGCTGCACCCGGTGGTGGAGTGGCTGACCGACAAGGTTCTGGTACGCCTCAACCGCCAGGAGGCGCCGGTCGTCACGGCGGCGGTCGACCGGGCGACGTACCTCGTCCAGGGCATCTACTCCAACGCGCTCGGCCGGCCGACCGTCGTCAAGTGGATGGCCGTCACCGGTGACGGCTCGGTCGACGACGACATGGTGGCCGTCCTGCACCGCGCCGGAGTGGGCCCGTCGATGGCCAACCCGATGCAGGCGCACGACACCGCACGCCTGCGCGAGGCGGTCCCGGACGTCCTGCACGCCGCGGAGACGTTCCTGGAGGAGCACCGCGAAGCCTGGGACGAGCCGCTGCGCGAGCCCATCGAGAAGTACAAGCTGCGACTGGGTGAGTGGAAGCAGCCGACCCTCGCGGAGGGCGGCGCGTCACTCGCGGGCGACCACGCGAAGGAGCGGCTCGCCTCGCTGGCCGATTCGCTCCTCACCACCGGCCGCCCGATGCTGCGGGTGCTGGCCGTCCTGGCGCCGACGGCGTCATGAACCCCGCCGTCACGCCGGCCTCCGCACGCCGGTCATCGCCCCTTCTTCCCTCCGCCTCCCGTTCCCGCGAAGGTTCTGACTCATGACGTACGACTCCCTGATGAACCGCGGTGAGTACTTCTCCGCCCACTATCTGGCCGAGGTACTGCCCAAGGACCTCAAGTCCGGGCTGCTCGCGGAGTGGAAGCAGCGCGAGGACGAGGCGGCGGAGGCGCTGAAGGCCGCCGCAGAGGCATCCGGCGCCGAGGCTGAGCCGGCCGCCGACGCGCTACCGGTCACGCCCCGCGCCGGGCTGCGCGCCCTGCGCCGCCCGTACTTCCGGGCCCGTTCGTACTTCGCCCTCGGCGAGGAACACGACGCCACGGAGTCCTCAACGACGGCCTCGGCGAGTGACGACGACGCCGTCACATACGCGTCCCCGGAGTGGCGGGAGCGCGTACGCGCACTGAACGCGGACGTCCTGCGCGCCCTCGGTTTCGACGCCAAGCCGCGCACCATCACCGTGGAGCGGGCGGAGCAGTCGTACGAGGTGCGGGTCGCCCACTTCGAGAAGGGCCTCGTCGCCCTGGACTGCGGCTGGTCCGCCGAACCGGACGCCGCCCTCGACCCGAACGGTCCCGGCCGTCTGCTGGAACAGCTGGTCCTGGACGGCCAGCACCGGGTGACGACGGGCTCCAAGCTCGCCTCGTTCCTCTTCGCCTGCGAGGACGCCCCTCGCTATGTCCTGCTGCTGGTCGGCGGTGTCGTCGTCCTCGCGGACCGTGCGGCCTGGGGCGAGGGCCGGTACCTGGCAGTGTCCCTGGACGCCGCCCTGGAACGCAACGACACCAAGGCCGGTGGCGAGCTCGACACCGTGGCGGCCCTGTTCGGCGCCGACTCGCTCCGTACACCGGAGGAGGGCGGCGAGAACCCGCTCGCCGGACTGGTCGACAAGTCGACGAAGCATGCGGTCGGCGTGTCCAGCGAACTCCGCGACGGCCTGCGCATCAGCGTCGAGCTCATCGCCAACGAGGTCCTGGAGCGCCTGCGCGATCAGGGCGTCCGCCCGGAGGACGTCAAGGAACTCCCGGAGCTCGGCCGCCAGCTGACCCGCGAGTCGCTGCGCTTCCTCTACCGCATCCTTTTCCTGCTGTACGCGGAGGCGCGCCCCGAGCTCGGCATCCTGCCCTCCGACTACCCCGAGTACCAGCAGGGCTACGGCCTGGCCCGCCTCGGCGACCTGGTCGCGGAACAGGACCTGGTGGACGAGAAGTCCCGCCGCGGCTTCTACCTGTACGAGTCCCTGGACCTGCTCTTCCGCAAGGTGCAGGAGGGCTACCGCCCGCGCCGCACCCACGGGGCACCTTCGTCCCCTGCGGAGAAGGCGTCCGAGGACCTGGGCCTGCGCTTCGAGCCGCTGCACTCCAAGCTGTTCGAGCAGGAGTCCATCAAGCTGATCGGCGAGCGGGCCGTCCCGGACCCCCGCCACGACGCAGACGAGCCCGGCTCGGAGCGCTTCCTGGACACCCGCCTGCGCAACGCCACCCTGTACCGCGTGCTGCGCCTGCTGATGCTCACGCGTGGCAAGCGCAAGGAGCGCGGCGGCTTCATCTCGTACGCTCAGCTCGGCATCAACCAGTTGGGCGCGGTGTACGAGGGCCTGATGTCGTACTCCGGTTTCGTCGCGGGCGAGGAGCTGTACGAGGTCGCGAAGAACGGCGACCCGAAGGACGGCTCCTGGCTGGTCCCGTCCTCACGGGCCGACGAGTACGCCGACTCCGTGTACGTACGCGAGCGCGACGAGTACACCGGCGAGGAGCGGCGCATCCGGCACGCGCCGGGCTCGTTCGTGTACCGCCTCTCGGGACGCGACCGCCAGACCTCGGCGTCGTACTACACCCCGGAGTCCCTGACCAAGGTCACCGTCCAGCTGGCGCTCCAGCACCGCCTGGACCAGGACGACACGGTGACTCCGGCACGGGAGATGCTGGACTGGAAGATCTGCGAGCCGGCGCTGGGTTCGGGGGCGTTCCTCAACGAGGCGATCAACCAGGTGGCGGCGGAGTATCTGCGGCGCCGTCAGGACGAGTTGGGCGTCGCGATCGACACGGAGAAGTACGCCCAGGAGCTCCAGAAGGCCAAGGCGTACATCGCCCTGCACAACTCCTACGGCGTCGACCTCAACGAGACGGCCGTGGAGCTGGCCGAGGTGTCGCTGTGGCTGAACACGATGCACCCCGGCATGGAGGCCCCCTGGTTCGGCCTCCACCTGCGGCGCGGCAACTCCCTGATCGGCGGGCGGCGTGAGGTGTACGGCCCGGAGCGCCTGAAGAAGGGCGGCTGGCTGGGCACCACCCCGGAACGCTTCCCGCTGGCGGACGCGGTGACCGGTGCGGAGCTCCCGGAGGGGGCGGTGCACCACTTCCTGCTCCCGGCGAAGGAGTGGGGCGCGGTCGCGGCCGAGAAGGAGGCCAAGGCGCTGGCGCCCGAGGCGGCGAAGGCGCTGGGCGCGTGGCGGAAGGCGATCACGAAGTCCCCGAGCGCGAAGCAGACGGCACGGTTGCAGGGGCTCGCGCGGCGGGCGGAGTACCTGTGGGGCCTGGTGGTGCGCCGCCTGGAGATCTCGGAGCGGGACATCTCGCGCCGGATCGACGTGTGGGGCGCGGAGGAGGGCTGGCTGCGGTCGCCCGAGGTCGCGGTGCAAAGGGAGAAGGTGCTGGCGGACCTGGAGGCGGTGGACACCCCGTACTGGCGGCTGAAGACGCTGATGGACACGTGGTGCGCGCTGTGGTTCTGGCCGGTGCAGGAGGCGGCGCTGCTGGACGGCTCGGCCGAGCAGTACGCACGGCCGGCCGAGGTCGCGGGCGTGACGGCGGACCACGAGTCCGGGGTGCTCATGTCCTGGGAGACGGACGACCTGTTCGGCGAGACCACGGACTCGCGTGAGCTGACCCGGGAGTCAGTGGAGCGGCGACGCGGTACGGGTCGCCGGAAGGAGCAGATCCGGGAGCAGAGGCGGCCGGTGATACCACTGGCGGCACTGGAGGACTGGCTGGACTTCGCGGAGTCGCTGCTGGGCACGCAGGGGGTCCCGTCGGACTCACTCGTGGCGTCGTTCGCGACGCTGGACGAGCTGGAACCGTACGAGGACGCGCTGCCCGAGCTGATGGGCATGGATCGGGCGCACTGGCTGGAGAACCGGTTCCCGTGGGTGGCGGTTGCGGGGGATGTGGCGGCGCGGCAGGGGTTCTTCCACTGGGAGCTGGAGTACGCGCAGGTGTTCGCGCGCGGTGGGTACGACTTGCAGGTGGGGAATCCGCCTTGGGTGCGGCCGAAGTGGCAGGAGGATCTGGTTCTGGCGGAGCTGGAGCCTTGGTTCGTGCTGGCGGAAAAGCCTAGCGCGAAAGATTGGCGTCTACGCAAAGACGATGTGCTGGGCACGTACACGGGCGGCCAAGGTTCCCTGCTCGATGAACTAGCCACGCATGCAGGGGCAGTCGCCGTGCTTGGAAGCACCTCCGTGTATCCGCTCCTTGTCGGTACCCAAGGCGATCTCTATCGGGCCTTCATGGCGCGTGTGTGGCAGAACATCGCATCGCAGGGCACGGCAGGGCTGATTCACCCGGATACCCACTTGGCGGGGGCACGCGAAGGGCTTATCCGGGCTGCGACGTATCGACACCTTCGGATCCACGCCCATTTTGTAAACTCTGCGAACTGGGCATTTGAAGACCTAGACCGCGCCCAGCAATTCGGCATGCATATCTACGGTGCGCCGCGAGAGCCAAGCTTTCTGCACGTTAGCGAGCTTCGCGACGCTCAGGTCCTGCCCGATTCGTTGGCCCATGACGGACAAGGTTCGACACCTGGCATCAAGCACAACGGTTCATGGGACATCCGACCCCACCGCGAGCGAGTAGTGCATGTGAATACTGCACTACTCGCTAGTTGGCAGGCACTGACGGGTTCAGTTGGGGGCGCAGCGCAAACTCCACTGCTGCATCCAGTACTCGTCGGCGAGCAAGGGGCAATCGAGGCTTTGGCTGCCTACGGCACCAGCCTGGGCGACTATCAACCGATGCTCTCAAGTGGGTACCATGAAACGAACGCCAAGAAGGACGGTCTAATCCGCTGGGGCAATCAAACCGTCCCCGAGCTAGCGGATGTTGTCCTTCAGGGCCCCCACTTCGCCTTGGCGCTTCCCTTCTCGAAGGCGCCGAGGATCCCCTGCCGAAGCAACAGGGACTGGGACTCGTTTTCAGCGACCGAACTCGACGAAGAATACGTCCCGACAACAAACTACGTCCGGGCCACCGACCAAGCCACCTATCTAAAAGCTCAGGAATCATGGCTTGGCAAACCATATAGCTCTTACTTTCGGCTGGCCTGGCGCGTCATGATCCCGTTGCATACCAGCCGTAGCCTGCAGGCCACTCTAATCCCGCCGGGTCCGGCTCATCTTTTCACAGTCAGCTCCACAGCCCTGGCAGGGAATCATTTGACCGCTCTCAACGCTGGATTCTGGGCAGCGCTACCACTCGACTACCTATTGCGAATCACCGGCCGTTCGCACCTCCTAACCAGCGATGCCCGTAAGATGCCCGCCCCCGACCCCCAGCACCCCCTCGCTGCCGCTCTTCTGCTCCGGACTCTCCGTCTCAACGCCCTAACCTCGCACTTCGCCCCCCTCTGGGCAGAACTATTCGATCCCCACTGGGCAGGCTACGAGGACTGGGCAAACCCTAATTGGCCCCGCCTGGAGCCCCTCGCATTTAATCTCCAGAAAACCTGGGAGTACACCACCCCTCTGCGCACTGAGTACGAGCGACGCGCCGCTCTCGTAGAACTTGATGCGCTGGTATCTCTGTGGCTCGGAATCTCCGCAGACCAGCTCATCGCGATCTTCAAGTCCCGCTACCCACAGCTGTACGACTACGAGTCGGCAACGTACTTCGACGCGAATGGCCGTAAGATCGCAGCCGACTTCAACACTTACGGCCATGGTCAGACAAAGCAGGACTACCTCGACCTCCTCGACCACCTGGCCTCCCCCGCCACCACCCCGCCCCCTGCCGGTTACACCGCCCCCTTCTACAAGGCAGACCGCGAAACCGAGATGCGCGCCGCCCACGCGCACTTCCAGGCCCGCCTGGACGCCGAGATCGCCGCCGGCCGCTGGTCCCCGCCCGAGCCGGCCCTCACCCCGGAAAGCACGCCCGTCTCGGAATGACATGACCGCTGCCCCACTCACCCGATAGGTTCGCGACCATGCCCGGCCGTCTGCTCGAACTCCACGTGGAGAACTTCCGCAGCCTCCGCGACGTGACCGTCCCCCTCGGCCCCCTCACCGTCCTGGTGGGGCCGAACGGGGTCGGCAAGTCCAACCTGCTGAAGGTCTTCGACCTGCTCTCGGACATCATCCGCACCGACCTCCAGCCCGCCCTGGACGCACGCGGCGGCTTCGACGAGGTCGCGTTCTGGGGTGGTCCCAAGCCGCCCACGTCCATGTCGATCCGGCTCAAGGCGACCTGGACGACTCACGCGAGCGTCAACGCACCCGACGAGTACGAGCTCACCGTCCGCCGCCGCAAGCTCCGCAGCAGCGAGGACGCCTACAGCCTGTCCCGGATCGAGAGCTTCCAGTTCAAGCGCACGCAAGGACGCGGTCGTCGTATCACCGTCTCCGGCGAGGAAGCCAAGGTCGTCGACAAGCGGGCCGGGAAGGAGTCCGACAGCGGAAGCTTCGGCATCCAGCGGCTGAGCAGTGGGCTGTCCACCCTGCCGCGCCTGGCCAGTTCGGACGGCGGCGAAGAGGTCTCCAAGGTCGCCCAGCAGCTCTCCACGTTCCGGGTGTTCGACGTCGACGTACCCGCCGCGCGACTTCCTGCCCGCCTTCGCCGCAGCCGCTTCTTTGATCTCTCACCCGATGCGGACAACCTCGCGGAGTTCCTCTACTACCTCAGCTCCGCAGAGGAGACCTGGCAGGACCTGGTAGCTGACGCGCGGACCGTGCTGCCCCAGCTGGACGACATCGAGTTCGCCAGGCTCGGCGGCTCCGCCGACCAAGTGACCGTCATCCTCCGCGAGCGGGGCCTGCGCCGGCCTACCCCCCTCGCCGACGCCTCGTACGGAACCGTCCGCCTGCTCGGCCTCCTCGCCATGCTCTACGACCCGGACCCGCCGGCCCTCACCTGCGTCGAGGAGATCGACCACGGACTGCACCCCCAGGCCCTGGAACTGATCGTGGAACGACTCCGCGAGGCCTCCACACGCAGCCAGTTCCTCGTCGCCACCCACTCCCCCGCCTTGGTGGACCGACTGGAACCCGAGGAGTTCATCGTCTGCGACCGCGACGAGGACGGGGCCTCGATCATCCCGGCCCTCACCACGGACGAGGTGCACGCCATCGTCGAGGAGTCCGGTGACCAGCCGCTCGGTGAACTGTGGTTCTCCGGCGTACTCGGAGGCGACCTCACCGGCGGTGAACTGTGAGCCGTAGGGCACCGCTCATCCCCCGCCAGGGCCGAGGCGTCATCGTGCTCGCGGGCGAGGACGCCAACGACTGCGACATCCTGGCGTCGATCATCCGCCAGCACCACCCGAACCTGGGCTCGGCGAAGATCGTGCGCATCAACGACCCGGTGCGCTTGAAGAAGAAGACCGGACGCGAACTCGCCACGGCGGTGAGCACGCTGGTCGGCAAGGCCAAGGGCAAGGCGCTCCAGCAGCGCGGCCCGCTGGTCGGTTTCGCCATCCACGAAGACCTGGACGGCTTCACGGACAACCGCTACCGCACCGTACGCAAGACACTGTCCGAAGAGCTCTCGCGCCAGAGCCCGTGCGATGCGGCACTCGCTCTGGCGGCCTGGGAGTCGGAGGCGTGGTTACTCCTCTTCCCTGGCGCGTTTCCACACGTCCGTCCGCGCTGGAAGGTGCCGGCGCAGCTGCGTGGCAACGACACGGGGATGCTCAAGGACCCCAAGGAGACCTTGAAGACCAAGATCGGCTCGCCCACCTTCCGCGAGAGCGACGGCGCGTTAATCGCGAAGGCGGCGTACGAGCGAGGGCTGCTCGCCAAGCCACAGGGCAAGAACCGCTCGTACGACGACTTCGTGGCCGAGCTGACCACGTGGGGCTGAGGGGCCGGGCGGGCTGACGGGCGCCGCCCAGCCCGCCTCACACCTCGCTGACGAACCCGACGAACGCGGTCCAGGCCTTCGGAGCGAGGGCCAGGGGAGGACGAGTCACGTCCTTCGAGTCGCGGACATGGACAGTGCTGGGGCAGGTTGCTATTTCAAGGCACTCCCCGCCCTCACCGCTGCTGTAGCTGGACTTGTGCCAGGCCAGAGTCACTTCAGCGCACTCCCCAGCATCCTCTTCACTGCTACAGCGGTTCCTGGGCAAGCGGTGCGCGACTCCGAGCATGGTCATTTCTCTGCTCTCCAAGCAACGTCTCGACAAAATCCATCGACTCACGCGGAGTCAGCGCCTGAGCTCGCAAGAGCCCATAGGCCTCTTCGAGCTCGCGGACTGAGCTCCGGTCGGTGTAGAGACGGCTGTCCTTATGCGCCTCCACATAGGCAATCCTCCGTCCGTCACGCGTCTCGATCAAGGTGAACGGCCCTGACAGCGCCGCGTGCTCCTCGCACTCAATGGGCATGACCTGGACCACCACATTGCGTCGTCGGCCGCACAACAAAATGTGCTCCCACTGCCCGCGCCTCACACTCTGGCCACCGAGAGGGCGGCGCAAAACGGACTCCTCGATGACGAAGCTGATTGTCGGCATCGTAGGCTTCGCGAAGATGTCCCGCCGAGCAAGCCTGGCGGCAATCCTTTGGCTGACGGTCTCCTCCCCCAGCAGCGGACGCCGCATGGTGAACACCTCTCGGGCGTACCCTTCCGTCTGCAACAGCCCGGGTACGGCCTGGTTCGCGTACACATGCAGCTCCACAGCGTCCGCTTCCAGCCGTGCCGCATCGCGGAAGAACGCCGGATACCGCGCCCGCGCCACCTCCGCCTTCATCGCTACCAGCAGCCCGCCCGCCCCCAGCACCTCGTCCGCCCGGTCGATCATCTCCGGCTTCGGGATGCGCCGCCCCAGCTCCACCGAGGCGATCTGGTCCTCGCCGTATCCCAGTAGCGACCCCAACTCGGCCCGTGTGAGCCCCTTCCGCTCCCGCAGCAGCCTCAGCTGCATCCCGAAGCACCGCAGGAATCCCACGGCTCCGTCGTCCCGTTCCGTCTCCGTCATCTCTCACCCCACCACGTACACCGCACACCCTCTGTCCGTCACAAAAATACGCACAGCGCTCACGCTGCGTGCCCGAATCTGACCCGCTCCCCCGAAAGAGCCCCTGCCTGTCAGGGGCGTACGCAAGCCCCCGCAGCCTGTACAACCGGCCCCCGTACAAGCGTTGCTGCTGGTGGACGGGATGTCGCTCCCGCCAACCTCACTCCCATGACCACCTCCCCCACCGCCTCGCGCAAGAGCGAGCCACCGCACACCGGCCACGAATTCGTCATGCGCTTCACGTCCACCCCGCGCGGTGCCCGCCTCGCCAGGCTCCTGGTCGGCGAGCGGCTGGACGCGTGGGGCATCCCCTACCGTTCCCCCGCCCACGACACGCTCTCGCTCATCACCGGCGAGCTGAGCACCAACGCCGTGCAGCACGGCCACGTCCCAGGACGCGACTTCCGCGTACGCCTGACCGTGACAACGGAGGTAATCCGCATCGAGGTGACGGACACCCGCACTGAGCGCCGCCTCGCTGGCACCCGTCGGCCCACCACCCCACCCCCGGACTCCGAGACCGGCCGCGGGCTCCTCCTCGTCAAGCACCTGGCCACCCGCTGGGGTGTCACTCCACGCGTCGGCGCCCCTGGCAAGACGGTCTGGGCCGAGCTGTTCATGCGCAGGGCGGTTGCACGTTCACGGATCACGTAGATTGGCTGCCCTCAGGGGGAGTCGGTACGGCCGCAGGACAGGCAAAAGACCGGTGATCATCAGCGTTTCCATGCGCGTTGATCACACGAGAGTGCACGCCGCTCCGGTCGGACATCAGCCGTAGGCTGCTGTGGGCGAACAAGGGGAAGACGATGATCGACTACCGCAAGGCACCAGCCGTTCCGGTGTGGACGCTCGCGACGGGTGACGTCCGGGTGCCCGCAGTGGTCGGAGACGGGCCGATGACGGCTGAGCGCCTGGGCGAACTGCGGAGTGTGCTGGCCGCCCTGGCCGACGAGCCGATCGCCACGCTTGAGGTGCATCCGTTGCCCGCCGACCTCGACCGCAGCCGAGGTATCCCGCTCGACGCCGTGAGCCCCCTGGCACAGCACCTGTCGCAGCTCGTCACGCAGACAGCGCGGAACTCCTCAGCGGCTGCTGCCGCGACCTCCGCCGGCGAGAACCTGTACACCATGGTAGTTCCGGCGAAGGTCGCCGCTCAGCTCGGTCAGGGCACCCTTCGCTCGATGATGTCGAAGGCGGTGGCCGGTGGCATCCGCGGCCCGCTCGTAGACCCCATGGGCCGCATCGCCGGCGGCGCGACCTTCGTGCCGGTCGGGAAGGCAGCAGCGGCGGGTGCGGCCGGTGGGGCCGGTGCGACGGCCGGCGTCGCAGCCGCCGGCAGCGCGGCGCTCACCGTGGCCGCGCCGCTCGTGCTCATGGCCGTGGCGGTGGGGGTGAGCGCGCACGCCGACCGCCAGCGCCAGCAGGCCATCGAACACATCACGGAGCTGCTGGAGCAGCTGCACGAAGAGAAGCTCGATGACGAGCACAGTGAACTCGACGGCTGTCGCGATGCCATCGACAAAGCCACCGCCATCCTGCTCGACCAGGGCAAGCTCGGCGTCTCGCTGGGACTGGATTCGGCGGTGCACGCCATCAACACGGCGCTGGGCAGGGCTGATCGCCGCCTTGCCCGGTGGCGGAGCGCACTCGACAAGCTGCCCGACGGCGAGGCCGTCGAGATCGCCGTGCTGACCAAGTCGTTCCCCGGTGTCGGTGACCAGGGAGGCACGTTCCGCGCCCACCTCGAACTCGCGGCCCTGGCCCTGGCGCTGAAGCGGCGGGTCATCGTCCTGCAAGCCGTCGAGCATGCCCAGAACGACCCTGGCAACCTGTTCGAGAGCTTCACCCGCGCACTCAGGCGCGACCAGCAGCGCCTCGACGAGCTCGAGTCGGGCATCGCCGGTGTCCTGGTGCGCCTGTCGGCGCTGGAGCTGGCCCGCCCGAACGGTCTGCGGCCCGTCTTCACGCCCGGTGAAGTCGATCGACTGATGCGCGCGACGCACCGGATTCACCAGCTCGGCGATGGCATCACGGTCAACAGCCGCGCGACAGACGTGGCGATCGAGATCGCCCGCGACAGGGACGGCTCGGTGGTCGTGTTCCCCGCGCTTCCCGCCTGAGGGCTCTCGAGAAGATTACTCCGCGAGTTATTGCTCGGGGCGTGGTGTCGGGGTGTGGCCGGCGATGGCGTGGAGTTGCTCGGCGGAGGTCGCTGCGAGCGGACCGGCGGGGATGACGTGGTCGAGTGCGGCGAGGGCAGGGGCGGCATCTCGGAGAGTGGTGCTGATCGCGGGCTGGCCGGCCTGGGTGAAGTCTCCGGCCTGGTCGTTGAAGTAGCGGAACTGGGGCATCACGGCCGGGGTGCCGGGCCCCTCGGGTGTGCGCGAGGGGCCTTGCAAGGAGTAGCCCTCCGC
Organism: Streptomyces sp. NPDC002793; assembly: GCF_040295485.1. NCBI lineage: Bacteria > Bacillati > Actinomycetota > Actinomycetes > Kitasatosporales > Streptomycetaceae > Streptomyces > Streptomyces sp. NPDC002793. The sequence goes on from NZ_JBEOVL010000053.1 coordinate 42,570, forward strand.
CTCGGGAAGGGTGACCACCGTGTCGCGCCCGATGCACTGCCCCTGGAGCGACAGCTCCCTGTCCGGCGCCCGTAACACCAGGTCTGCCCGTCCCTCCCGATCTCGCAGGGCATGGCGGTCAATCGTATGGTGGTTCGAGCTGATGATCAGTCAATCGGGGGGTTGCATCGTGGGGTATACGATTCCTGAGGGTGTCGACACGATGCTCGATGTGGTCGGTGTGGGCTGGCCGAACGTCGACGAGGACGCCTACCGCGACATGGCGGACGCGCTGCGGGAGTTCGGTGATGACGCGGACGACGATGCGTACGCCGCCTACCAGCACATCCAGAAGCTGCTGGCGAGCGGGCAGAGCGAGTCGTTGGCCGCTCTGGACGCGCACTGGTCGAAGGTGCAGGGCAAGCACAAGGATCTGGCGAAGGCCGCGCGGCTCGTCGCGGGTGCCCTGGACCGGGTCGCGGACATCATCGTGGCCCGCAAGATTGCCGCCGTGGCCGAGCTGGCCGATCTGTGTGCGACGGTGGGTATCACGCTGGCGTTCGCCCCGGTGACGGCCGGCCTGTCGGCGCTCCTGGCCGGCGCGAAGATCGCGGCGACCCGTATCGCCTTCAAGCGGATCCTCAAGGAGATGGCTGAGGCCGCCGTATCGGAGATCGTCGCGACGCTCACCGAGCCGGCGGTCGCCGCGATCGAGAACATCGTGGCGGATCTGGCCGTCCAGACCGCGCTGAACGTCGCGGGCGTGCAGGACGGCTACGACACCGGGCAGGCGGCTCAGGCGGGCAAGGACGCGCTGCAGATCAACTCGGTGGGCGGGTCCGGGGGTCCGGGCCCGGGCGGTGGCCCGGTAATCGACCACGACGCGCACAGCAAGGCTGGGATGCACCTGGCCGGTGTGCAGATCACGATGCGCGAGAAGACGGGCGGCAAGCTCGGCAAGGCCAAGGGACACCACGGCCGGGCCAAGGGCAAGGACTCCCTGACCGCCGTACTCGACACCACGATCGAAGGGGTGGTTGACAAGCTCGGAAAGGCGCTGAGCGACATGGGCGACCACGTGGGCAAGACGGTTCCCGAACGCATCGCCAAGAGTTCCAAGACGCACAAGGACACCGACCACGACATCCGTGACGGCCTGAACAAGATCACCCCGGGCGACGGCAAGGGTGACGACAGAGGTGAACGGCGCGTGGACGACGGAGGCGGACGCCGCAGAACCCCGCCTTCGATGCAAGACGCCCAGGAGAACCCGCGAGGCAATGCGGTCTCCCTGTCCAAACGACGCTGTGAGACGGATCCCGTCGATGTCGCCAGTGGGCAGATGGTGCTGCCGCAGACGGATCTGGAGCTGCCCGGGGTTCTGCCCCTCGCTATCCGACGCACCCACATATCCGACTATCGATACGGCCACTTCTTCGGCGCGAGTTGGGCATCGACCCTGGACGAGCGTTTGGAACCTCTCGGTAACGGCGCCGCCTGGGCGCGCGAGGACGGTTCGGTGCTTCTCTACTCCGCGCTGCCCGAGGAAGGCGCCGGCACGCACCCCGTCGAGGGGGAGCAACTGCCGCTCACGCACGGGGGCACCACAGCGATGGGCGACATCACGTACGTGGTGACGGACCCACGCACAGGTGTGATCCGCAGATTCCTGGGCAGCCCTTACCGCGGCGGCGTGTACTGGCTGCTGGAGATCGAGGACCGCAACGGCAACACCATCCGGATTCACCGTGACGACCACGGCCTGCCCTCCGCCGTGCTGCACGACGGCGGCTATCGGGTGCTCGTCACCTCTGGCCACAGCTCGGGCGCGTCACCGGACTGTCGCTCCAAAGTCCACAGGGCCCTGTCCCAGTCGTGGCCTTCGGCTTCGACAGCGACGCATGCCTGGAAACGGTCACCAACTCTTCCGGGCGCGCCCTGCGGTTCACCTACGACCAGGACAAACGGATCACCTCCTGGACCGATCGCAACGGGTCCGCCTACCAGTACGTGTATGACAGCGCCGGTCGGGTCGACCGGACCATCGGACCCGAGGGCTTCCTCTCGTCCTCCTTCACCTACGAGGTGGAGGGCGCAACGAACCAGCGGATCACCCGCTACACCGATTCCACCGGCTCGGAAACCGTCTTCCATCTCAACGAGCATCTGCAGGTCATCCGCGAGACCGATCCCCTCGGGCACACGACGTATTCCGAGTTCGATGCCTTCGGCCGCCCGTTGTCGCGCACGGACGCTCTGGGCGGTACCACCCGCTACGAACGGGACGAGGAGGGCAACCTCGTCGGGCTTGTCGCCCCCGACGGTGCCCGCACCACTGCGACGTACAACGACAGGAACCAGCCCGTCGCGATCACCGAACGTGGGGGCGTCACACGGCGATACGCATACGACGATCGTGGAAACTGCGTTGCCGCGGTGGATGCGATCGGCGCAAGGACCGACTACGAGTTCGACGCCCATGGTGGTCTGATCACGGTGCGTGATGCGGCAGGCGGCCTGACCCGGATCACGAATGACGCCGCAGGTCTGCCCGTCGGGATGACGACCGACAGCGGTGCCAGCATGCTCTGCACGCGCGATCCCTTCGGCCGGGTCACCGAGGTCACTGACGCCATGGGTGCCACCCTCCGCCAAGGCTGGACGGTCGAGAGCAAACTCACGTGGCGGGAACTGCCCGACGGCACACGCGAACAGTGGGCGTGGGACGGGGAGGGCAACCTCATCGAACACGTTGACCGCATGGGCCGTGTCAACACCTCCGTGCCTACACATTTCGACCGGGTCGCGACCCGCCGGGACGCCGACGGAAATGGCTATCGCTTCACCCATGACACGGAACTGCGCCTCACCACTGTCACCAACGCGCACGGCCTGGAGTGGCACTACACCTACGACGCGGCGGGCCGACTCGTCGCGGAGACAGACTTCGACGGCCGCACCGTCTCCTACACGCACGACGCGGTCGGCCGCCTCATACGGCGCACCAATGCCGCGGGGCAGAGTCTGGCGTACGAAAGGGATGTTCTTGGCAGAGTCACCCGGATTCGCCATGAGGACGGTGCGGTCTCCGCCTTCACCTATGCGGCCACCGGTCACCTAGTAGGGCTTGGTCAGGTCGATGTTGGCGCGGGTATGTCGCGGTGACAGGTGGGGCAGGCGCCGGCCCATGTCGCGAGGATGGTCTGTAGCT
>NZ_JBEOVL010000054.1:0-44823 GCF_040295485.1 Streptomyces sp. NPDC002793
CGCGCGTCCCCCTCCGGGGGAACGACGCACGACCCTACGGGTCGTAAAGACGATAAAGCCCTACGGGCTTTCAACCCCATTCCTTCGGAATGGGGTTGGGAATTCCTCCGGAATTCTCGCACCACACCCGGGTGTGGTGCGACTGTGTCCGGCGCCTGCGGGCCCCGTGGGTGACGGGGGGGGGTCAAGGGGCGGTAGGGCGCCTGCCCGCACGGCTCCGCAGTGCGGGCAGGCTCAGCCCCGGACGACACGCACCGCAGCATTCGACCCATCGTCACGGACAACTACGCATCAGCAAGAGGGGGTCGGTCGTCTCGACCGGAGTATGAGCCGCGTGCATCATTCTCGGACGTAGCTAAGAACTGGACTCAGCACACACCACCCTGCATCAGTAACAGTCCGGGGTAGAGACCGTTAATTTCGATAGCCCCCGCCGAACGGCACGGCCCCGCCACCACATACCGAGGATCACTGAAACTGCGCAGTACCCAACCAAATATGCGCAGGTTCACCGAGCCTCGACAGCTCCGGGCGCATACGCGCATTCTGCGAAAGCGACTACTAGTCAGAATCCGAAGAGGAGAATTTTCAGGTTGATCAGGAAAAGAATGGAACCCAGTATCGCAAAGGCGGCGGCAGGAACTCTCAGGATGAGGCCATTGTGATAGAAAGCCGAGAAAAGCCTGTTCCCTAGGAAATCTGCAGCAGTTTCGGCGCAGCCTCTCACGTTCAGCGCCAACATCGCCCCAAGGAGAGCGAATAGCGCTCCCCCGACGAGCTCCCCGTAGTTCACTGAGTGCGAAGTTCGAGCCGCAAGGACAACTTCATACATGATTGGCTCCCAAGGCTCTACCGGCGAGAATTCTGAGGAATCGTTTCCAAAACCCGTAGGGTTTCGGTGTCGTGACGACCCGTAGGGTCGTGCGCCGTTCCTCCGGAGGAGGCCGCGCGCACAATTGTTTTCAGGCTGGCGGGGAAATGCTGCAATTAGAAATGAGCAGCAACTCGAATTCTAATCATTCCCCCGCCAGCTGCGCCCACTCACCCGAGCGGAGCGCTTCCATTCTACGTACGGAACGGGAGTGGATTGATGGAGCTGATCGACGAAAATGATGTACGGCTGCGCCGGGTCGTCGGGGGACGCGCCCTGGTGAGTCGTGCGTGGATCATGGGGTACACCGGGGCGGGCCGTTCGACTGTCGCGCGGTGGTACGCGCTGCGCCACGAGCAGCCGCCGGAGCGCCGCCACCCGGACCGGGTGATCACCGTCGACCGGATCGACTACTACGACCAGCAGGCGGTAGAGCAGTTCTGGGCTGCTCACCAGGAGGGCGTAGGGACGGGCAGGCTGGGCGTCTCCGGGCGTAAGAGCGGTGCGGGGCAGGAGAGCCCGGGGAGGGCGTCCGGTGTCCCAGGAGCGCGCTCAGGCCGTCCAGGTCGCCCTCGGCGAGCTGCGCCGGGCCGGAGGCTACGAGCGGGGCCTGGCCGCGCGGCTGGCCCGGACGCACGGGGGCGGCGCCTGGATCTGAGAGCGGGCCGTCACCGACGCCCGGGCAAAGTACGCCGCCGAGCTCGGCGCGGACGACGAGGCTTCGCGGCCGGCGTCGCAGCCGGAGTAGGACCACCACCAGCACCGCCGCCTGGTCGCCGGCCCGGAGCAGCGCGACGGGCCGGGAGACGGGCCAGCGCAGCGCCGCCCGGTTCCCCGAGACCACGCCCGCCACCAGCCCACGCCCACCCACCCCCGGATGCTGGGCGCCCCCGTTCGGTGTCTGGTCGCTGCGCCGCCCATCGGGCCGCCGCAGCCCTCCCCCGTCTTGACCTCACTGAGTCCAATTGTGGAACCGCGCCCGCTTGGGACCGCACGCGCCGTCGGCGAGGTCCTTGTCGTAAGCCCGCTGCACGGCAGCGTCGGCCTCGGCCTTCGGCGCATTCATGGGGACGTAGGCCCCGGAGTAGACGACGCACGACGAGTCATAGACCGGCCACAGCGCCCACGACCCGAACGCGACAACGGCGGCCATCACTGTGAGCGCGGCTGTGACGCGGCGGCGCGGCGTAGAGAAAGAACGGGATATCACCAGCGGATGGTATGGAACGGAGCACAGGCGGCGGTCGACTGGGGGTCTTGTGCCAGCAGATGATGGCGCCTTCGACGACCACACACGGTGACACCACGACTTACCTCAGGCCGGATACGCAACGTGGGCCGATCAGTCCCGAGGCTGGCCCTTTTCACCAGGAGCGGTGATACCCCGAGCCTACGGCTGCCTGGCTGGCTGTCGGCCCGGAGCAGCGCGACGGGCCGGGAGAACGGGCCAGCGCAGCGCCGCCCGATTCCCCGAGACTACGCCCGCCACCAGCCCACACCCACCCACCCACCCCACACAGCGGGACAGGCCAGGAGAAAAGGGGAAGTCCGAGCACCCACCACGCAAAAACCGGGGCCTGACCTGCCGTTGAGCGAGGCGCGGCGCGCGGTGGCTGTCACAGATAGCGGCACAGGTCTTGTCGCACATCGTGTCGCACATGTCGTCACACATAGCGTCACAGCTGTTGTCACGCCGCGCCGAGGGCAAAACCGACAGCAGATGTTCGCGACTTCGGGAGTCACCTGAGCGAGTCCCGGATTCGAACGGCTTCCGCTTCGTGGCACCCGGGGAGCAATCGCCTGGGGCCTCGTTCGCCGGGCGCCATCGGAGGAAGAGGAGCCCTTCTTGGTGCCACCAAGTTGTCGTGGACGGCTCTTGCCCTAGCTGGATCAGGCTGTGGGGCGACGGCGGGCGCGGAGGAGATGGACTCCCTTCACGGCGTAGCCGGCGCCCACGAGGGCGAAGCCAGCGAGGCCAAGCCAGAACCAGGATTCTGAAGCCTCGAGACTCAGGTACGCGCCGCCCAAGAACAAGATGGTGCCGATCGAGTCCACCAGATCGAAACGTGCCTTGGCCCGCATGCCAGAGTCGAGTTCGCGTAGTCGGCGGATGACGGAGACGAGTCCGAGGACCTGCAAGAAGGCCAAGCCGAGAAAGATCCACTTGAACCAGTCGGGTATATCCACGGCGCGCACTGTATCGAAGCCAGCCCGGCGGGTGAGGAGCAGCAGGGAGTGCCGGCCTGGAGTCCGGCCCGGCCCGGAGCAGCGCGACGGGCCGGAGAAGAAGGCCAGCGCAGCGCCCTCGCTTTCCCGAGACCACGCCCAACACCAGCCACCACACCACCACCCCAGAGCCAGGCAGCCAGGTAGAAGAGGGGAAGTCTGAGTACTCACCGCCGGGAATCCGGGGTCTGACCTGGGGTTGTGCGGGCGTCGGGCTGAATCGTGCGCGCGGGATGTTGGGGGGATGTTGGGGGGAATGTCGCCGGGGATGTTGGGGGGATGGTGCGCGCCCGCGTCCGGGTGTCTGGTCGCCGCAGCCCTCAGGAGCCAGCGCAGCGCCGGCCGCGCATGCCCTCGCTGCGCAGCCGAGCGTGCCGGGCCATGTGGGCGGCCTCGAGGACCGCAGCCCGGCAGCCGCCGCGGTTGTCCGTGTGCCAGGGTGTCGGGGCCCGGAGCGGGAGGCTGGTGTCTGGCACCGGCGACGGAGCTCCCGCTCCGGTCATCTGGCGGTCTCCGCCCCTGCCGACCACCTGCGCGTCATGCGGCAGATTCGACAACAAACGTTTCCAGTGGTCGAGGGTGCCGCGGATTCTCGTGGTGAGTGGCCGTACCCGCTCCTGACCTGCGGTAGGGAGTTTCCGACCGGGAAACTCACCACGGTCTCGGATCCACTCACCACGGCGGGTCCACTCACCGCGAAAACTCCCCACGGCAGGTCAGCGGCCTACCGGCGTCAGTTGAGGACCTGGACCTCGCGCACGTCGGCGGTGAACCCTGTGGCGCGGGTTTCGGTGAACTGGCCGCCGTCGCCCAGGGCGGGGGCGGTCCAGGTGACGGTCCAGTGCGCGGTCGCGGTGCCCTTGAACCGGCCGCCCGGCTGCTCGGAAAAGGGCCGCTCGTAGAGGTGCCCGCCCCGGGACTTCGCGTACGGGGTGCCGGGGCCGTGGCAGGTGACGGTGGTGCCGTCGCCCACCGCACCCGGGTGACCTTGGCCGTGGCGGTGACGGTGACGCCGCCGGCCGTGGCCGTAGCGGTCGCCGGACCGAACGTCGACGACGTCCTGGTCGCCCACATCCACATCGGCATCCCGACCACGTACGTCCCCGCCGCCCGGGGGCTGGCGACCGTCGGGCCGTCCAGGCGCATCGAGGCTGCCGCCTGCCGCGCCACGGCCTCCGGGTCGATGACCGGCGCGGCGTCCGGGGCCTTCCCGTCCGCGATCCACACCGTCCGCGCGCCCTGCTGGCCCGGGCAGTTCACCCCGTAGACCGCGCCCCCTCCGATCTGGTGTGGCCTTTCCAGAACATGTTCTCGGAGGGGGGGCTGCGGATCGAGACGGGTGTACGTACACGACGGCGTCGACGCCCCGGAAGACCCGCCCGACGCTCCGGCAGGCGCGGCGTCCGTACCGTTGCCTCCCGCACAGGGCGCGCCGGCGCCGTCCGAGGCGCAGACCCGTGATGGTCAGCGCCGCGCCGTCGCAGATCCCGCCCGCCTGCCCGCCGTCCGCGTGCCCAGCCGGGACGAGGACGCCGGCCAGGACCACCGCAGCGGCCGCCGCCTGCTTCAGCACGACTGTGACCCGTCCGGGGTGAACGCGGTGATGATCCAGCCGTCCTCCCACTTCTGTGCCGTAGCCGTGGCGACGTACCGGAGCGGCTGAGCACTGGGCATGGGGAGCACCTCTTGCTTCTTGGTGCTGTAGGTCTGCCACTTCGAGATGTCCAGGCAGTCCTGGACGGTCGCGGTGGGTGTCTGCGCGTCCATGTCCACGGCGGTCACCGTGGTGTCGTCGTGCGCCAGGTCGCCGCGCACGACCGTGCCGGCCGTCTTCATCCGGTCCAGGTCGTTACGGAACTGGCCGAGCGCCTCCGCCGTGACGTACCGCTCCAGCCTGGTGCCCTCGGCACTGGCCTTGCGGTACGCCTTCATCTGCTCCACCCACATCGAGGAGTACGCGGTGAGCACCGCCGTCTTCTCCGCCGACGCCGGATCCGTCGACGCCGACACAGAGGGGGCCGAAGCGACCCTGGAGGGGAGCGTCTGCGGCCTCGCGTCATCGCTGCCACCACCACAACCGACCAGGGTCAGCGTGAGCGTCACAGCGGTACACAGCGCCATCACGCCGGGCAGGAGCCGTGTCTGTCGTCCCGTCATCAGGTCCCCCGGGGGCACGGCCGGGCATTACCGGGTGAGGGCGACGACGGCGACCAGGCCCACGACGACCGCGACGAGGACGCCGCCACCTCCGAACGCGACAGTGAGGGGCTTCTCCAGGCGGGGGTGGCGGTGGGTGACGTAGGCCAGGCCAGCCAGGACGAGCCCGGACACCAGGACCAGGAGCAGCCCGACGAGCAGAACGAGGACGAGGTTGAGCGTGGACATGGGGCTTCCTTCCATCGAGTACGCCGGTGGGGCGTGCGGGGTGGAGAGCGTGCTGCGCTCCACCCCTTCGGTGGGGAGGGGCGCGGTTGGACAGGACTGCGACGACATCTGTGCCCGACGGCGCCATGCAAGAGGCGCGGCAGGGCCCGAAAGCCCTGTTGCGGCCGGGGCGGCGGACACGTGACGGCCAGACGCCGAGGGTCTGGGCCGGCGCGCGGACGAACCCGCTCCGGCCCGGCCGTATGCCTCTCCACCTCGTGTTCCGACGGTGGCGGCCGGGGTACTCCAGGAATGGTTGGTAACAACTGCCACCCTGAAGTCCGAGAACGTTCCACGGGCTCATCGCCTGCGGTGCAGGAGCACGACCGTGCTCACGACCAGGCCGGCGAGCGTCGCGATGCCCACGGCCATCGACAGCGGCTCCTTGAGGACCGGGTACTCGTGGATGAGGAAGGCGCCGAACCCGCACGCCAGCAGCACGACCACCACCCCGATGACGGATACCGGCAGCACCCACGCCGCCCGCTCTGTCACGGCCGGGTCGGGCACAGTCGCGAGAGCGCCCTCGGGCTGGATCGGGTTCGAAACGGTGATCATGATGTCCCCCATCGGGATCATTGGTGCACTCCGGGTTGAGCGCGAGGCCACAGTCCTCGAACCGACCGCCGAATCGAACCCCCGCGAAAATCCGATCCGACCCCTTGCCAAACGAGACCTGACGGGGCGTAGAGACGGATTCGCGAGCGCTTGACGAACGGTGTCGCGGGGTGGTGGCAGCACCTTCGAGGACCGAGGGGTTAGGCCCGCAACCCTCGGGTCGAGGGAGCACAGATTTCCGACGCGGCGGGCCGTATTCAAGAAATCGGGCCGACGAGGTTCGCGACGCGGATTTCTTGAATGGAAGACGCGACGGTGCTAACGGGCTGCCCCCTCTCTCTCGAAGTCCTCGATGGAGTGGAACGCCCGGTACACCGACGCGAACACCTGCTCCCTGCCGATCCGCTGTGGCTTGGTTATGGGGCGGAGATCCGGATTTGTTTGGCTGAGTGACCGGCGTCACACCCTTTCCTCTCCCTGCTGAAGGAAGTGAGATACCCGCGAGCTCCCGAACCCGCCCCCGGCGTGGCCGGCCGCCGCGAGGATGTGCGGATGAGGATCTACGGGAGCGAGCTCGGCGAACCCGACACCGAGGTGACCGGGCACCGGTACGCGGCATTGATCGGTGGACCGCTGGATGGGCAGCGCCTCGGTATCACCGGGTGGTCCGTGCAGCAGCTGCTGGACGGTACGGCGCTCATCAACGAGCTCGGCACGTTCGGGCCGGGCGGGCGCGCGCCTGTACACGGGAAAGGTCGGTAAATGCAGAACGGCTGCACTGGGTCGGCGACACGCCCGCAAGCCCGGCTTCAGACGCTCTTGTACTCCGCCGCGAGGGCGGTTGCCGCTCGTTTCTTCGTCATCGAGTAGGTCATGGGCTCATGCGGGGAGGCACGTCCCGCCCGCCGCCCGTGTCATCGAGACAGGGAACAGCAGCAGCCTCTGCGCCCGAGTGTTCAGCAGGCCCCGGGAATCCGAACGCGGGGTCGCTTGCACGAACCCGATGTGTGAGCAGGAACTGGCGGGAGGCCTGACCGGGGGCGGTCACGGCTTCCGCCGGAGCAGGGCGGCGACGAGGCCGGGGAGCGCCCTGAGGACCGCGACAATGTCACCACGGTGGGCGCGGCAGATGGCGATGATGCAGACCGTTGTGGCGCAGAGCAGAGCGACGATGAGCGCAATCGGTACGACGGTGGCGAGCAGAGCGAGGTAGTCCATGGGCGTCTCCTGGGTTGTGGGCGTGCGGAGGTAAGGCGGTGGCGGTTCGGAAGAAAAAAGTCCCCTACCCGGTCCGCGGACCGGGAGAGAAAAAAGTCCTCCCGCCCCCGACAAGCCGGGGTGACAGAAGGCATTCAGACCAGGAAGGCCCAGTCGTTGTCCAAAAGTTGCGATCTCATGAGTCCGCAGCGCGACTGGCCGCCGCAGAAGCGCGAGCCAAACTCATGGAGCACGGAGTGCGGCGCTGATCGGCGAACCGCTGGCCGGACGGTTGATCGACGCCCCTGCTTGTGCGTCCAGCAATTGCTGAAGGTGAGGGTTCCTCATCGCAGCTGGGCGTACACGGATCGGGCCGGGTCCTTACCAGTGGCAACCCTGGGTCCCGGGCATGCCGCAGCGGACCAGCAACACCCCCTGACTATCGGACGGCTGAGACGCCAACGATGACAGACCACAGGGCGTCATACAAACGGATCACTGCAGGTCAACGCACTAGTCAGTGCGTTAGGTTGGCGTCCGGGGAGGCACCCCAGCCCATGAAACGGGCAGGTCATACCCCGGTCCGGGATCGGCCGACGAGAGCTCCTTCCCCGCCTACACGTCGGCGGTGATGACAGCCTCGGACGGGTAGTTATCGGCGGGCGGCTACGAGCACCGCGACGAGCAGAGCCCCCATGCCGACGAGGAAGACCGCTGTGCTCAGGCCGGCGGTCAATGGGCCCATGGCACCGGGGCGGACCCATACGAGAACGGCGGCCCCGGCGCACAGCGCGACACCCACCAATGCGGCAAGGACGGACAGGGCGGCCACCACCCACGGGGCCGTGACCGGGGCTGGCGTGCCGGCGGGCGGCGGGTTCTGCGGAACGGAGGTCATGCGTTTCCCCCTGGAATGGACGTCGGGCGGAGCAACTGATGCTCGGGTTGGATGGGCAGACAGCAGCGCCCCGCACCCCGGAAACGGACTGGGGAGGCAGAGCGGGGGCGGGCCAGCGCGATGGGCGGGGAGCGGGTAAGCCGGTAGAGCCCTGCCGGAGAGCGGGGCTATGCGAGGGCTGATCCGTCAGTGACCTGTGGGCACGTCCGGCCAGATGGCTGATCGGTGGTTTCAGTCACCGGCGGCGACCACCTCACGATGACAGATCACAGGGCCTCCTGTACAAGGGCCTAGGCCACTTGACCTGGGGTTATATGGCCTAGGCCATATCGTGATTCGGAGTATGGAGGCCTCGATGTCGCAGGCTGGGGAGTACCCCCTGTCACACAGAGGTGAGGGGTCCCAGCGCCACCCTCCGGCTACTACGTGACGTACATCACAGCTTTAAGGATGCCTACCGCCTTCGTCATGGGGTGCCGGGAAGATGCCGGCCACGACGACCCTCACGCCTACGCCGTGCCCGGACACGACTACGTGGAACTGGTCGGCGGGCCGCTGGATGGTCAGCTCCTGGACGTCACCGGCCTCACCCCCGGGAACGCACCGACGGCGCCATGCTGATCACCAACCAGGGACAGTTCGGTCCTGGCGGCCGCGCCGACTACGAACCGCGGGCCGACGACACCGACCGAAGGGACTGGAATGGCGACGTCCCTTGATCCACCCGCCAGAGCGGCCGGCGCACCATCTCACTCGGGACATTCGGAGGCAGTACATGCAGGAGCAGCGTTCGCAGCGACCGGCTCTGCAGCAGTGGGAGGCCGTGGTGAACATGCTGATGGAGGTCCAGGCCACCCTGGTCGCCTCGGTCGACTCCGGCGTGGTGGAGGATCACGACCACCACGTTCTAGGGCTGCCGTCAGGGCTTACGGGAGCGACGCCGGGCGGTGCCCGGATCGAGGCTGCCCTTCACGCGGTGGTGGCCGTTCGGCATCTCGTGCAGCAGGCAGTACACGGACCCGAGCTCCCCGGCACGCCGGTCCTGGAGCGCGCGCAGCAGTACCTCGCTATCTCGGGCGGTATGTCGCCACCACGAAGGAGACGGAACTGCACCAGCGCATCGGCCGTCACTGACAGGCCAGCGGCTCGAAGGGCAGGTCAGGAGCGGGCGACTGCTCCGGAGACGAACCACTGCACGAGCGTGGCCGCGAGGTGCACGCCTGCGCGGGCGGCCTCCAGGGTCTCGTCAACGGTGCCGCTCTGGGCGCCATGACGTGAGGTCTGGCCTTCCCACAGCGCGCGCATCATCGCCTCCGCAGGAGCAATCGGGTTGTCGCCCGGAGGGGAGATCACGGTGGTGAACTTGTGCCGGGCATTCTTGATCTCGCCCAGCATGGAACCAAGTGTGGCCTTGGTGTTGTTGGGCTGGACGACGCTGTGCGCTGCGGACTCCACCGCCTTAATAGCTTCGCTGTACGCACGCGTCGGGTCCGGGCTGCGCCCGTAGGCGGCCTGCCACGCGGCGGCGAGATGATCCGCGGCCGATCCAGCGGCTGGTGCGACCGCCGCATCCGCGATGGTCCGGCGAACCGCGTCCCGCACGCCCGGAGTGACACGTTCCTCGAGCCCGTCCGAGGTCTCAGCGACGCGGTAGGCAGACCCCGCTTCGTCCAGCAGACCGCTGAGCCTGCGGATCGATTCCGGGTCGCGCACTTCGCGCCCGACCTTGTAGGCGAGCACCGCATCGACTACGTCCAGCAGATCCGTGCCCTCGGCATGGGTCAGAGTCCAGTAATAGGGCGCCGAGACCTGGAGGCCCTTCGGTGGCGACATGCGCAGCCGTATGCAGATGGTGCGCTCCACTTCCTCCTCGTCCATGAAGTTGGCCAGCTCCTCAGTGCCCAGCGCGTAGGTCACCCACTCCTGCAGCGGCTTCGTCAGGTGCTCGGGCATGTCCTCGAAGGGGCCGTCATGTTCGGGAGCCGTAGCAAGACCGGCACGAACGGAGAAGCGCGGGCGGGGCGTGGTCGTCATGCCGGAACGGTAGCCGGACGAGGTCTCAGGTCGCATATCCCTTTTGGGCGCTCCGACGCGATCACTGGCCGCCCAATGCCCATTGGGCGTGCGGGGCGTGGGCCTCCAGAATCATCGCCGCCCCGTCTCCTCACCGCTCTCTTGTCGTTGGCGGTGAGCTTGTCCAGTGATCCGATGCCGATCACACCAGGCCGCTCTGCTTCACCATCCGCGCTGCGCTCCGCAGTTGAGAAGATGAGTCGGCCTCGATCATCCCGCGTTAACCGGACCACCTCCGTCGAACTCTGCAATGTTCTTTATTCGCTGCGTGAGTTCGGCGATCTGATTATAGATCGAGCGGCGTTCCGCCATTAGCGCAGCAACTTTGCGTTCGGCATGCAGTACGGCGTCCTTTTCGCGCCCACCAATGTGTGCACCAATCTCGTTCGGAGGTAGATCAGTGAGTTCGCGACACAAATACATTGCTATTTGCCGTGCCGTCACAAGGACCCGACTTCGACTCGCCCCGCACAACTCCGACGTGGTCAAGCCGAAATATTCGGCGGTTTGCCCAAGAATTAAACGCAAGGATTCCACCCCGCGCAAGGGCCGCTGATCCGGGACCAACGCCTCTAGAACCTTTTTAGCGAGGTCCACGCTCACCGGCTCTCGGTTCAAAATGGCGAGCGCGTTCACCCTGGTGAGTGCGCCCTCCAACTCTCGCACGTTGCGCTGAACCTTGAGCGCAATGAGATCAATCACTTCCGGAGGGACTCTCAGATGGTCCCGCGCCACCCTCGCATGCAAAATTTCAGTGCGGGTCAGCAGTTCGGGCGGCTCGACCAGGACAGTGAGTCCTCCCTCAAAGCGGTTGCGAAGCTGGTCTGCTATAGATGACATCCCCTTAGGCGGCCTGTCAGAAGAAAGCACGATCCGTTTATTCGCATTGTATAACGCATTGAACGTATGGAAGAATTCCTCTTGCGTAACATCCTTGCTACTGAAGTACTGCACGTCGTCGACGAGAAGTACGTCCGTGCTCCGATAGCGCTGCCGAAACTCGCCTATCCTGCCACTCCTCGCCGCATGCACGAACCCGTTTGTGAACTCCTCGGCCGATACATACTCAACACGTGCACCTTGACGAAGGCTGGTTACATGATGACCAATCGCATGCAGGAGGTGCGTTTTTCCGACGGCTGACGGGCCATAGATGTAGAGAAGCTGGTACTCTGCAGCATCATTTGCGACGGCAACGGCAGCAGAGTGAGCGAAACGGTTACACTCTCCGACGACAAAATGTGTGAAGAGATGACTCTGGTTTAGTGGCTTTGGGGCAGCGTAAGACGCCGTTCGGGGATCGTGTGCGGGATGCCGCGTCGTCGCAGGTAGCGGCGGTTTCTGCGGGACGTGTAGGCCTTGTCCGCTAGGACACGGTCGGGCCGGGTGCGAGGCCGGCCGACTCCGGTTCGGGGCACCGATACCTGCTCCAGGACCCGCTCGAGCTGAGGTCCGTCACCGTAGTGTCCGGGTGTCAGGACGAACGCGAGGGGCCGGCGCGAGGTCGAGGAGCCGGTCAGCACGCAGCTGCATCGGTCATCGGAACCATCCCAGCATGCCCGCTGATCATGCTGGGCCACTGGGAAACTCCAAGATCCCCGACAGAGTCAAGCTCAAGCCGCTGGACCTCGATTGTCTCGTGAAGACAGCTGTGGAGCCTGTGGAAGGAAATTGACCCCAGCGATCTCTCCGAGCACCAGAAGGACATGCTCAACCGCGCTCGCGGGGCCGTGCTCGCCGAGCATGCTGGCCAGCAGCCTCCTCCCCGAAGTGGTGAGCCTCATCAGCCCGCGCTCGGCGAGCCAGGCCTGGTTGCTGCGCCGCTGGGACCGCCGCGAAGACGTGGCGACACTCCACAGTGATGAGAACTCCGCGCTGGCCGATCTCGCCACGTACGTGCGTCAGGTCTGGAACAACATCGTTGGTCAGGAAGGGGTCTCCGAGCATCCGCCCACCAACGACTTCGGGGTCGTGCGGCTCTACCACAGGCCCGAGCACGACAACCAGCCGGACGAGGGATACAGCATCCACGCCGAGGAGATCACCCGTCGTGGTTGGACCCGCACGGTGCCGCTCAACTACTGCTTCCCCGATCGGGGGGAATGCGAGCAGGCGAATAGGGATGCCCCCTTTCATCCGCAGACCGAGGACGACGACCTTCCGTGTATTGAGGTCAATGGCGTTTTGGTGTGTGAAGTCGAGGCGGCAACTACTGCGACCTCGATGGCAGTTGCCGCCTCGTGGATGTTCGCACCGGGGAACGCGGACCGGTTCAGCGTGGGACGGGCGCGGGCTTTGCGGGTGTCGGGTGAAGAGTCGCACGACGGCTGAACTCGGGCCACAAGAGCCACATTTCAGCAGATGGGAGCTTGTCGGGCAGGGTCTCGGCAAACGTGAACACGCCATGTACGCTTCCTGCGAGCACGTCAGGGGTGGGGTGCGGCAAGGGGAGTGCTCGTTGTTCGTCCAATGCAAAGGGACCGGTTCGGACGTCACTGCCGTCAGTGATCTGACAGGCCACGTCACGTATCCGCCGTCTGGCCGCCGGGCCGTCGCTCGCCGCCGTTTGACGTTCTCGGTACCTGCCTTCGACTGACGCTCGTCCGCGAGCGGGGATCTGCATTGGTCGCCCCTGTAATTCGAATGTGTGTGCTGATTGTTCTCTTGTTCTGCCCACGGTGTGGGCGTCCTCACGAAATGGTGCAGCCCATGTCCTCGCTCATACGGAGACCCTCATGACACCGATTGGACGGCGCGCAGCGCGCCTGGCGGGAGCCGGAGTCGTGCTGGCGCTCGCGCTGACGGCCGTTCCGGGCCTGCCGCTCACCACTGGTTCGGCGAGCGCCGCGCCGTCGGAAGCCGCCACCGCCCTGTCCCCTTCCGAACAGGCGCTGGCCCGGGCCGAGGCGAGCGGCGAACGCGTGGAGGTGATCGAGGAACGCACCGAGCGGGACACTGTGTTCGCCAACCCCGACGGCGGCACGTTCACCCTGGAGAAGTCGATCGTCCCGGTCCGGGTCGCCACCACCGACGGCGGCTGGACTAAGCCCGACGCCACGCTGGAAAAGCGCGCCGACGGCTCGGTCGCCCCGCGGGCCGCCGCCGTGGACATGACTTTCTCCGGCGGTGGCCCCGGCGCAGGCCTGGTGACCATCGGTGAGGAGGGACGGTCGGTCTCCCTGGGCTGGCCCGGCACGCTGCCCGAGCCGCGCCTGGACGGCAACCGCGCCGTCTACGAGAACGTCCGGCCCGACGTCAACCTCATCCTGACGGCCACCTCCGAGGGCTTCCGCCAGGTCCTTGAGGTCGAGACGCTGGAGGCCGCCGCCGCGCCCGGACTGCGCACCATCAGCTACGGCCTGGAGATCGACGGCCTCTCCGTGCGGGCTGGCGCCGCCGGCACCATGGAAGCCGTCGACGGCAACGGCCAGGTCGTCTTCCGCTCGCCGAGCGCCCAGATGTGGAACTCCGCGGGCGACAGCGCGCAGACCTCCTCCTCTGCCGCCTCGCCCTCCGCCTCCGCCGACGACGGCCCGTCGGCGCAGACCGCCGGCACGCGCCCGCTCGGCGCCACCGCCACCGACGACGCCGAGCCCGCCCCGGTCACGGTGACCGGCCCTGACCAGGCGGACCCGATCGACGGCCCCGGTCCTGGCGACGAAACGGCCCTGATGGGTGTCGTCCTCGACGACGATGCCCTCCACGTCACCCCCGACGACGCGCTCCTGACCGACACCGCCGCGAACGAACTCCCCCTCTACATCGACCCTTCGGTCGAGCTGAACGAGTCCGAGCGCACGGTGCTTTCCTCCGATGGCGACGTCTTCTACAACTTCTCCGGCGGCACCAACGGCATGAGCGTCGGCAAGTGCGGCTCCGCCGTGATCGGCGGCGTCTCGTACTACTGCGGCAACGGCTACGTGAACCGCATGTACTTCGAGTTCGCCCCTGACAAGCTCAAGGGCAAGCAGGTCCTCACCGCCGAGTTCCGGGTCACCGAGACCTGGTCGTTCTCCTGCGCCGCGCGCTGGGTCGACCTGGAGCGCACCAACAATATCTCCTCGTCCAGCAAGTGGCCGGGTCCGACCAAGCTGGACCAGATGGGCGACCGCCATGTCTCCGCCGGCCGCGGCGACGCCTGCTCCCCCTCGCAGCCCAAGGCACCGATCCGGTTCGCCGACAACGCGGAGGAGACGGACGAGAACCTCACGCCGACCGTCCGGTCCTTCGCCAACGGTTCGTTCCCGCGGCTGACGCTGATGCTCATGGCCAAGGACGAGTCGGACGCCGTCTCCTGGAAGCGCTTCGATGACGACGCCGTCCTCACGGTCGACTACGTCAGCAAGCCGGCCACCCCCACCGAGTACGGCATCAAGGCCGGTGCCAGCCGGGTGTGCAGCAAGACCGAGTCGTCGCCGAGCACCATCACCGACCCAAGGCCCGACCTGCTGGCCACCCCGGAGACGGCCGCCGGCGGTGAGTCCGGGGCTCGTCTGCGCATCTACTTCGACGTCGACGTCAAGAGCGGCACGACCTGGGCCGACGCGCCCGAACCGAGCGCCACCTCGTACAAGCCGACCAGCGGTTTCGCCGCGTACAGCAGCACGCTGAAGAGCTTCCCGGCGCAGACGAAGGACTGGGACACGGCCCTGGAGGACGGCAAGCTCTACCGCTACCAGTCCTTCACCAAGTCCTACTACAACAGCGACCAGAGCACCCTGACGAGTGCGGCCAGCCCTTTCTGCTACTTCCGGGTGGACAGCAAGGCACCGCAGAAGCCGAGCATCACGTCCTGGACCACGTACAGCGAGTGCGTGTCCGGTGGCAGCTGCGTCGCCGGCGGCGGGCCCGGCAAGGCCGGCACCGCCGTGTTCGGTCCTGCCCCCGGCGAGACCAGCACCAACAACGGCTACCGCTTCCGGCTCTCCACCGACGCCGCCTGGTCCGACTGGAAGACCGGCTCCACCTACAAGGCGACCTTCACCCCGCCGTCCTCCGGCACCTACCTGTTGCACGTCCAGGCGAAGTCCACCGCCTACCCGCTCGGCGGCGACGAGCAGATCGTCCGGTTCCTGGTCAGCGAGGGCCCCAAGCCCGTCGCCCACTGGAACTTCGACGAGTCCGGCGGTGCCGCCGTCGACACCTCTACCACCGACAGCACCCTGCGCGACAACCTGACCCTGTCCGGTGCCGTGCGCACGCCGAACGGACGCCGAGGCGAGATCGTCAAGGAGCCCGCCACCGACACCACCCCCGCGGTCATGGGCCAGGACCAGGCGCTGAAGACGTCCGACACGGGCTACGCCGCGACCACCGAGCCGGTTTTCCAGACGGCCGCCGCGTACACGGTGGCCACCTGGGTCCGCCTCGGCGCCACTGGCCGCAACCTCACCGTCGCCGGCCAGGACGGCACCTACTACAGCCCCTTCTTCCTCAGCTACTGCGAGGACGTGAAGACCTGGTGCGTGCGCCTGGCCGACGCGGACGCCGCCAGCACCTCGCTCAGCAACCAGCGCGTCAACGCCAAGGACCTCGCCCAGGTCGGCGCCTGGACGCACCTCGCCGTCACCGTCGACCACGACAGGAACCTCCTGTCGCTGTACGTCAACGGACAGCTCCAGGGCACCGACACGATCACCTCGAACTGGCCTGCGGGCGGCGCGTTCCAGATCGGCCGGGTCAAGTACAAGGGCACCTACACCGACGCCTTCACCGGTGAGATCGACGAGGTCACCCTCTGGCAGGCGGCCAAGTCCGCCGAGGAGATCGCCGACGAGGCCCGGCTTCTCGACGGCGCGGACGGCACCGGCCTGCCGCATCTGGAACTGGTGGCTGACCTGAAGGCCGACGGCGCCTCCGGCACCACCCTCCAGGACACCACGAGCAACTACGGCCCCACGCTCACCCTCCACGGCGGCGCCAGTCTCGACGGCGAGTCCGTCGTCCTGGACGGTACCGGCGGAGCCGAGTTCGGCGCGCCGCTCGTCGACGCCACCGGCTCCTTCACGGTGGCCGTGGAGACGGTGGTCGACGGGGCCGCGCTCAAGGACAAGCCGGACAGCTACCGCGCCCAGATCCTCGGCCAGCGCACGGCGACCGGCTCCTCCTGGGGCCTGTGGTTCGAGAAGACCGGCGTCGACACCACCGGCCACGAGGTCCTGGACGAAAACGGCGACCCCGTCCTCGACGAGACGACCGGCGAGCCGCTCTCCGAGACGTGGGCGCTGGGCCGCTGGCACTTCGGCCGGCTCAGCGCGGACGGATCCGACGTGTCGGTGCGCAGCGACGAGGTCGCCGTGCTCGGCACCGAGGTCGAACTGACCGGCGCCTACGACGCCCACACCCGGCAGAGCTCGCTCTTCCTCATCGACCGCCAGGGAGAGCCCACCGCCTTCACCGCTACCGCGAGCAGCGGTGGCGCGGCGGTCGGCAAGGGCTGGCTGAACAGCGCGTGGGGCAATCACGTCCCGGGCCGCGTCCACCACATCCGCCTGTGGGCGGGCGCCGTGCAGAGCGCCCACCACAAGTCGGCCGTGGTCGGCGACTGATCGCGGCCGTCGGGGCCGGCCTGTCTCATCCCTGAAAAAGGGGGCGCGGGACGCACAGCCCGCGCCCCCTTCCTCTTCTCACGCCCTTTTCCTCTCAAGCTCCTCTCTTCTCCACCTGCCATACCCCTCTCTCCACCTCCCACCAGAAAGCAGACCGTGTTCAGACCACGTTCCCCGAGGGGAGGGAACCGCACCGGCCGACGGCCGGTCGTCGGTGCTCTCCTCCTCACACTGCTCGCCGCGCCGGTGGTGCCCACCGGTGTGGCCGCCTCGGCAGACCGCCCCGGCGCCCCAGACTCCGCCGACACCCGCGTCAGCAAGGTCCACCCCGTCACCGGACTCGGCGCAAAGAAGGCCCGCACGAGGGTCGCCCGGGACGAGAAGGCCAACCAGCGCCTGATCACCCAGGCGCGCGACGAGCGCATCGCCTCCTGGCCGGCCGCCGGGGCCACGCGCGACTCCTTGGCTCAGCGGTCAGCCGACGCCGTCGTGGACGTCACCGCCGATCCGAAGGCCGGCGCGAAGCGGGCCTCCGGCGCGGCCACCGTACGCGTCCTGGATCGGCGGGCCACCGAGCGGGCCGGGATCACCGGCCTGCTGTTCACCGTCGGAACCGAGCGCCGCGGCACCGCCCGGCTGACGGTCGACTACAGCTCCTTCGGCTCCGCCGTCGGCGGCAACTGGGCGACCCGGCTAGGCCTGGTGAAGCTGCCCGCGTGCGTGCTCACCACCCCGGAGAAGGCCGCCTGCCGCACCACAACACCCGTTGCGTCCGACAACGACGCGAGCGCGCAGACCGTGACGGCACGCATCGCCGTCGCCGCGAGCTCCACGCCGACGGTGATGGCCCTCGCGGCCGAGTCCGGCACCACCTCGCCGGCCGGCGCGGGCGACCTCGCCGCCACGCCGCTGTCCGCCTCCTCCGCCTGGCAGGCAGGCGAGTCGTCCGGCTCCTTCACATGGTCCTACCCGGTGACCCTGCCGCCGGCCCCGGCCGGCCCGGTACCGCCGCTGACGCTGGCGTACGACTCCGGTTCCATCGACGGCCGCACCGCCAACACCAACAACCAGGCCTCCCAGATCGGTGAAGGCTTCTCGCTCACCGAGTCCTACATCGAGCGCAAGTACGGCTCGTGCGAGGACGACGGGCAGAACGGCAAGCACGACCTGTGCTGGAAGTACGAGAACGCCTCGCTCGTGCTCAACGGCGTCGCCAACGAACTGGTCAAGGACGACACCTCCGGCAAGTGGCGGCTGAAGAACGACGACGCCTCTCAGGTCTTCCACGAGGTCGGCGCGGACAACGGCGACGACGGCGACGACATCGTCAGCGGCAAAGGCGACGGCAAGGGCGAGTACTGGAAGGTCGTCACCGGCGACGGCACGACCTACACCTTCGGCCTGAACAAGCTGCCCGGCGCCGGCACCGAGCGAACCGACTCCACCTGGACCGCCCCCGTCTTCGGCGACGACAGCGGCGAGCCCGGATACTCCTCCGGCACCGGCTACTCCGGCCGCGCCAAGACCCAGGCCTGGCGCTGGAACCTCGACCTCGTGCAGGACGTCCACGGCAACGCGGCGACGTACTGGTACACCAAGGACAGCAACCACTACGCCAAGAACGGCGACAAGACGGCCCTCGCCTCCTACGTCCGCGGCGGCTACCCGACCGAGATCCGCTACGGACAGCGTGCCGACGCCCTGTTCACCGGTGTGACCTCCGCGAAGGTCACCTTCGGCCACAAGGAGCGCTGCACGGCCTCCTCGTGCGAGTCGCTCACCAAGGACACCGCCGTCAACTGGCCGGACGTACCCTTCGACTCACTCTGCTCGGCGTCTGAGACGGACTGCCTGTCCAGCGGCCCAGCCTTCTTCACCCGCAAGCGCCTCACCGAGATCCGCACCCACTGGTGGTCCACGGCCGCCGAGCCGGACGCCTTCAAGCCGGTCGACTCCTTCGCCCTGACCCAGGCCTTCTTCGATGGCCAGGACATCGGCAACAGCTCCGACCAGGTCCTCACCCTCACTGCGCTCAAGCGCACCGGCCTCAACGGCACGGACGAGTCCCTGCCGGAGGTCGGCTTCACCTACCAGCAGCGACCCAACCGCGTCGACGGCGGCACCCAGCCCGGCGGCGGCGACATCCTTCCGCTGACCCGGCCCCGCATCTCCACCATCACCTCGGAGACCGGCGCCGTCACGACCGTGGACCTGGCCCACCCCGAGTGCGTGCGCGGTACCAGCATGCCGGCCTCGGCGGACAAGAACACCATGTCCTGCTACCCGGTGTACTGGGCGATCAACGGCGGCGACCCGGCACTGGACTGGTTCCACAAGTACCGGGTCACTGCGGTCTCCACCAGCGACACCGCCGCCAAGAACCCGGCCGTCGAGTACAGCTACACGTACGACACCCCGGCCTGGCACTACAACAACGACCCCTTCACCAAGGAAAAGGAGCGCACCTGGTCCGAGTGGCGCGGCTACCAGAAGGTCACCGCGTACACCGGTGAGGTCGGCACCGTCCGCTCCAAGACGGTCAAGCTGTTCATGCAGGGCATGAACGGCGACAAGCTGGCGGACGGCACCACCCGCGCCGGGAGCGTCGACCCGGTCACAATGCCGGGCGTCACCCTCTCCCAGGCCACCGACTCCGACCAGTACGCGGGGCAGCTGCGCCAGGAGATCACCTACGACGGCGCCACGCCGATCGCGTTCACCGTCAACAACTTCTGGTCCAAGCAGACCGCTAGCCAGCAGAAGTCGTACGCCCACACCAAGGCGCACTTCGTGCGCACGGCCCGCAGCTACGAACGGACCTGGCTGACGGCAGGGCAGAAGTGGCGGACCACGGCCACCTCCAGCACGTACGACGACACGTACGGCATGGTCACCCACAGCGAGAACCACGGCGACTGGTCGGCGACCGGCGACGAGAGCTGCACGCGCACCTGGTATGCGCGCAACGACGCCAAGGGCCTGACCTCGCTGATCTCCCGGACCCGCACGGTGGCCAAGCAGTGCGCGGACACCGACGACAAGCTGTCCCTGCCCACCGACTCCCAGACCCGCGGCGACGTCCTGTCCGACGCCGCCGTCGTCTTCGACGATCCCGCGGCGACCGGCTGGCAGGCCGACCAGACGCCGACGCTCGGCCTGCCCACCTGGACCGGCCAGCCCAAGGGCTACCCGGCCGCAAGCGGTACCGCCGACCGCAACCCCGGCACCACGTCCTGGCAGACGGTCACCGCCACCACCTTCGATACCGCAACAGCGAAGCTCGGCCGTCCGCTGAAGGTGGTCGACGCCGCCGGAACCGCGACCAGCACCGCCTACTACCCGGCCACCGGCGGACCGGTGACCGGCGTCATCGTCACCTACCCGAAGCTGGCGTCCAACGGCCAGACCCACAAGTCGTACACCTACTTCGACCCGGCGCGAGGCACGGTCACCTACACCCTCGACGCCAACCTCAAGCGCACCGAGTACACCCGTGACGCGCTGGGCCGGCTCACCGCGACCTGGCTGTCCAACCGGTCGAAGGCCGCGGGCGACACACCGGACGCGAAGTACGACTACGGCATCAGCCAGACCAAGCCGTCCTGGAACTCGGTCGCCCAACTCCAGGCAGACGGCACCAGTTACCGCACCTCGTACGCCCTGTACGACTCGCTGCTGCGCCCGATCCAGACCCAGGTCCCGGCTGCGGCCGGCGGCGGGCGGGTGCTCAGCGACACCCGGTACGACTCCCGCAGTCTCGCCGTCACCACGCAGAACGACGCCTACGACAACGCCACCGCGCCCAACAGCACCTACACGGGCGTGGAGTACGCGCAGTCACCCAAGCAGAACGACACCCTCTACGATGGCGCCGCGCGCGCGGTGAAGACGACGCTGTCGTCGTGGGGCGTCAAGAAGTGGGACACCACGACCACGTACACCGGTGACTCGGTGGCGACCAGCGCCCTCGAAGGCGGCACAGCCTCCCGCGTGATCACCGACGTGCTCGGCCGCACCAAGGAAACCCGCACCTACGCGGGCCCGAACCCGAACGACACCGAGTACGGCGCCGCCCAGGGCACCTCCTACACCAAGGTCGGCTACACCTACACCCTGGACGGCAAGCAGAAGACCGTCACCGGCCCCGACGGGTCCGAGTGGTCGTACACCTACGACCTCGGTGGACGCCAGGTCACCGCGACCGACCCCGACAAGGGCACGACGACCACCAAATACACCGTCCTCGACCAGGTCGACCACACCAAGGACGCCAAGAACCAGTACCTCTACTACGGCTACGACGAACTGGGCCGCAAGACCGGGCTCTGGCACACCAGCCGCACCGACGCCAACAAGCTCGCCTCCTGGACGTACGACACCCTGCTCAAGGGCTACGTCGACCAGTCCGTGCGCTACGAAAGCGGCGTCGGCCAAGTCAACAGCAAGGCGTACATCAAGTCCGTCGACGCCTACGACAGCCTGAACCGACCGACCAGCACCACGCTGACCCTGCCGGCGAACGACCCGCTGGTCACCTCGGGCGCCGTCCCGCAGGCCACGCTCACCTTCGGCACGGCCTACCGGCTCGACGGCACCGTCAACAACACCAAGGAGCCCGCGGCCGGCGGACTGGCCGCCGAAACGGTCGAGACCCTCTACAACAACGCGGGCCTGCCCGTCCAGCAGTCCGGCATCAGCGGCTACCTGCTCGGCGTCGACTACTCGGCGCTCGGACAGGTCCACGAGTACCAGCTCGGCACGTCCACCACCGCCAAGCGCGTGTTCATCTCGCGCACCTACGAAGCGGGCACCGGCCGGCTGCTGACGTCCGCCACCGACGACCAGACCCGCGGCCCCATCCAGGACCTGGAGTACCGCTACGACCAGACCGGTAACGTCACCGCCATCCTCGACCGGGCCGACACCGGCGCCGGCCCCGACCTCCAGTGCTTCGCCTACGACGGCCAGAAGCGCCTGAGCGAGGTCTGGACGCCGAAGACGGCCGACTGCTCCACGGCCGGCCGCACCGTGGCCAACCTCGGCGGCGCGGCCCCCTACTGGACCAGCTACACCTACACCGTGTCCGGCCAGCGGGCCACCGAGACCCGCAACACAGCGGTCCCGACCCCGGTCACCACCACTTACTGCTACGACCCCGCCCGCAAGCACGCCCTGAAGTCGACCACGACCGCGGCCACGTGCGACCCGGCGGCGAACGCCCAATACACCTACGACGCGGCCGGCAACACCGAGACCCGCGTGGAGTCAGCGGGCTCCATCACCAAACAGTCCCTGCTCTGGAACCCCGAGGGCCGCCTCAGCAAGCTCACCGAAGGCACCGCGGCCACCAACTACCTCTACGACGCCGACGGAACCCTCCTCATCCGCCGCAGCACCGCGACGGACGACGAGACCGTGCTGTACCTCGGAGCCACCGAGGTCCACCTGAAGAGCGGCAAGAATTGGGCCAACCGCTACTACACGGTCGGCGGCGCCAACATCGCGATGCGCAGCAACGCGTCGGGCACCGAGAAGGTCCACTACCTCTCCGGCGACCACCACGGCACCAGCGCCCTCTCGATCACCAGCGACAGCACACAGACGCTCAGCAAGCGATACACCACGCCCTTCGGAACCACCCGCGGCAGCGTCGTGGGCACCTGGCCGAACGACAAGGGCTTCCTCGGCAAGAGCACCGACAGCTCCACCGGCCTCACCCAAGTCGGCGCCCGCGAGTACGACACCTCCACGGGCCAGTTCCTCAGCATCGACCCGCTGCTCATGCCGGATCAGCACCAGTCGCTCAACGGCTACGGCTACGCGAACAACAACCCGACGACCGTCGCCGACCCGTCCGGACTCGGCGTGCCCGAGTGCCACACCGGCGAGATCTCCTGCACCGGTGGCCGCCCGGACACCGCGGCCGAGATCAAGGCCAAGGGCAAGAAGCCGAACAAGTCGGGGACCAGCACCGCGGGCACCTCGTATGTCAACAAGGACGGCCGCTCCGGCAGCGCCCCGCCGGGCGCGGCGCGCTACTCGCGCTACATGGAGCAGATCCTCTTCACCAACCATGAGATCGCGGCGATGCTCCGCAAGGAGAGGGTGAACCAGATCCTCGACGGGAAGTACGACCTCTCCAACCCCTTCGACGAGATGGTCGAGGAGATGAACGAGGACATGTGCCGCCGTGGCGCGCGGGACGGCTGCGGCGCGTTCAACCTCGGTGACGATCTGCGGGACGCGCTGACGGGCGGAATGGATCGCGACGAAGCTGAAGAGATCATGGAGCGGATCGACGAGTCCTGGAAGCGCAAGAACACCAAGAAGGGCGCCAGCCAATTTGGATTCGACAAGCCGGGCGAGTTTCAGATCGCCCTGACGTTGGCGATCATGGGCCATGAGGTGATGTCCCGGAATGACGACCAGGTGCCACCGCACGCGGGTGACGCCTGGGTCGACGACAAGCGGACCGACTTCAAGTCGCTGAATAGCGATAAGATGACGCGGGTGCGGGACGCGCTGCGCAGTTCGGAGAGGCAGCAGAAGGTCGATCTGGTCGTCATCGACACACGCCAGAGCGGTACGAGCGAGAAGGACGCCAGGGAAGGGTTCAGGCAGTTCAACAAGCCTGGACGAGTGATGCAGCGGGTCATCATCTTCGGCCGCGACTATATCGTGGACGAAAACGTGGGCTGACCTCAGGCTTGGTATCAAACAGCGGGAGGCGGGCGCCCGGCGTGAAACTGGCCGGGCGTCCGCCTCTCTCCTCTGCGACACAAGGAAGAACGCGTGGGAAAATTCGAGGAACACGGAACCGGTTACAAGGCCGATATCGACATCCGGGTCGGCCCGGCGCATTCCGCTTGGAACTGCCGGGCGTTCGCAGCGACACTGCGCGCTGATGTGGAGCGCGCCCTGGGCATATCCTTCTCGGTGACCGACGACGGACGGGATCCCACAGGGGGCTACCGCTTCTGGTTCGAGAACGACGACATGAGTGTGCATGTGATTGTGGACGATCCCGAAGAGGGGTGGCCCCTGGACAAGGTCCCCGCGGCCGCCTTGCCGATCTCCCGGTCCGAGCAGGTGGCGACCTGGGAACTCGCCGAAAAGCTGTACGACGGACTGAACGCCCTGGACACGTACCTGCTGATCGCGTTGGATCAGTTCGGCACGCCCATCGCCGCCAACTTCGACATCGGCGACGACTGGTGAGGCGCCTTGCGCGCGCAGCCGGATGGACGGCTGCCGTCGCCGGGCTGGTGCTTGTCGCCGGCTGCGGAGACGCCGTTGAACACCCCGCCCGATCCGCCGCCGTGCCCTCGACGCAGGCGCCATTCGGGCAGGACACCGTACGCCAGGAGATGGACACTGCCGTCGTGGCGGCCGGTCTCCCCGAGGGAGAGACCGAAGCGGGCTTCCCGAAGCCCCGCCACTCGGCCGGAGCGGCGGCCACGGAGAAGGACCAGAAGGTGGCAGCCCTCGCGGCCCGGCTGTCACCCTGTGTGGTCACCTGGTCGTCCGACGACGCCACGGGCGCCTCCGAGGCCACCGCTGCGAGGGCCCGTCGGCAGTTCGCCGCCATGCTGGCCAACCTGGGCGCCCACGGCTGGAAGGAGACGACGCCCACCGAGGACGTGCCGACGGAGAACGGCAGTGTCTACGTCATAGCCACGTACAAGAAGCGGGGCTGGATCCTGAACGCCCGGCACAGCAGCATGCACCCTTGGGTCGAATCCACCGCCATGGCGACGAAGGAGTCCTGTTTCGACAGCCTCACCGACAAAGAGACGGGCATCCTGGAGGACGTGGACTGACTCACGTTGGTGCGCGTGCCGTTCAAGGCCGCTGCCGCCGCCACCCGCGGCAGCACTGTCGGCACCCGGACCCGGCCCGCGTGCACAATAGGCAGCCGAATCCGCACAGGGGACGCGGGGGTCAGAGACAAGCGGGCTGACTTCAGACGGCGACGGTGCCAAGGGCTGCGCGTCTATGACTGGCGGCGGTCCCAGCTCCGGTGATCGGGGCGGCCGGTCGCCGTGCAACTGGACCAGCTATCCAGGGACACCTTGTGACGGGAGGGGCAGCACCCACAGAGGGACTGCTGCACGGATAGGTGACACCTGACCTGGCTTGCTGAGAGGCGGCCTGGAAGGATGTCGCAGTGCCCAAGCCGTATCCCAAGGAATTCCGCGAGGACGTCGTGCGGGTCGCACGCAACCGCGAGCCCGGCGTCACGCTGGAACAGATCGCCGCCGACTTCGGCGTCCACCCGATCACGTTGTCGAAGTGGCTGCGCCGCGCCGACACCGAAGAGAGCGGCTCCGTGCCGGCGACAGCGTCGGGTGAGTCGGCCGAGCTGCGCGAGGCCCGCAAGCGCATCCGGCTCCTGGAGCAGGAGAACGAGGTCCTGCGCAGGGCCGCGGCGTATCTGTCGCAGGCGAACCTGCCGTCAAAATGATGTACCCGCTCGTCCGCGAGCTGGCCGCCGCCGCTGCCCCTGACCGGGTGCCGGTGGCGGTGACGTGCCGGGTGCTCAATCTGGCCCGCCAGCCCTACTACCGGTGGCTGGCTTCACCGGTCACCGACACCGAGAGGGCCGAGGCATACCGGGCCGATGCCCTGTTCGACGCGCATCGCGACGACCCGGAGTTCGGACACCGTTTCCTGGCCGACGAGGCCCGGGCGGCCGGTGAGGCCATGGCCGAGCGGACCGCCTGGCGGATCTGCCGCGACAACCGCTGGTGGAGCGCGTTCGGCAAACGCCGAGGCCGAGGCAAGAACACCAAGGCCGGCCCGCCGGTCCATGACGACCGGGTCCGGCGGGACTTCACTGCTGCCGGGCCGAACCGGCTGTGGCTGACGGACATCACCGAGCACGCCACCGGCGAGGGCAATCTCTACCTGTGCGCGGTCAAGGATGTGTACTCCGGCCGCATCGTGGGCTACTCCATCGACGCCCGGATGAAGTCCAGCCTCGCCGTGAGGGCTCTTGAATCCGCGGTGGCCCGTCGGGGCCAGGTCGCTGGATGCATCGTTCATTCCGATCGCGGGTCGCAATTTCGCTCACGGAAATTCGTCGCCGTTCTCGCACGTCACAACATGTTCGGATCGATGGGGAGAGTCGGTGCAGCCGGCGACAACGCGACCATGGAGAGCTTCTTCGCGCTGCTGCAGAAGAACGTCCTCGACCGCCGTTCCTGGGCCACCCGCCAGAAACTACGGCTCGCGATCGTGACCTGGATCGAGCGCACCTACCACCGCCGCCGACGCCAGAAACGTTTGGCCCGATTGACCCCCGTCGAGTACGAAGCCATCATGACCCCACCCGCAGCCCTGGCTGCATAACCCCACTGTCACCTACGCGTGCAGCAGTCCCCACCGTCCGCCGAGCGCAGTCATCCCTGATTCACCCAGCACCCGAAACCGTGCTCCCTCTCCTCAAGACAAGCAAGGAGCAATTGACCAAACCACCCCTTGCGGTGAACGTGCAGTCCCACTCGTGCACGCCCCGGACCAAAGGAAAGATCGCATGCCCTTCACCCAGCCCTGGAGGGCCCAACCGCCCCCCGCCCCACCTGACGGGCGGCGGCGGGTGGCAAAGCGCCCCGTCCGGGCGGAACGAGATCCGGAAGCAGACTGCGGGACTGAAGGGACGCGGATCCCGAGAAAGGCGTCGGACGCGGTCAGTCTTCTCGCTCGATCCCCGGAAAGGATGCATGGTTCGGACATCGCCGACCGAATGCCCCACCGTGGCCCGGGTGGGACGAGTTCCCGGCCAGCAGACCGGGCCGGGCAGCACCTGCCCCGCTCAGTCGGCGAGTGCGACCTCCGGCAGGGCTGTTTTCCCGACTCAAGAGCGTCGGCACTACGCGCACCAGGTCCGTTGCAGGTGGCGGGCGGATGTCCTCCGGCCGATGTCATTCTTCCGTAAGACGCAACCCCCTGGGCCCGGTGCCTTGGTGGTGACTACGTTTCCGATGCAATCGCGTTCTTGCGCTCAGGCCCCAGCGTGCACTTGCACACGTGTGGCCGGGACGCGACGTGTCTGCGAGTCAGCCCCCGAACCCGTGTTCTGAGGAGCCCCCAATGCGCAGGTATGCGGTCGAGTTCATCGGCACCTTCTTTCTCGTCCTCACGGTGGGCACGGTAGTGCTCTCCAAGGCTCCGTTAGCCCCGTTGGCCGTCGGAGCGATCCTGATGGTCATGGTCTATGCCGGAGGCCACGTCTCCGGCGCGCACTACAACCCCGCGGTCACCCTCGCCGTACTCCTTCGCGGCCGGATCAGTGGAGCGACCGCGGCGGGGTACGTCTGCGCCCAGTCGCTGGCCGCCCTGGCAGCCGGACCGCTCGCCCGGTGGGCCGTGTCGGCCGATGCCGTGCAGCCCTTGTCGTTCTCCGGCCGCGCGCTGGCCGCCGCACTGGTGGTCGAAGCGCTTTTCGCCTTCGGACTGGCCTATGTCGTCCTGAACGTGGCGACCAGCTCGAGTCACCCCGACAACTCGTTCTACGGTCTCGCCATCGGCTTCACCGTACTGGCGGGCGCGGTCACGGTGGGCGGGATTTCAGGGGCCGTGTTCAACCCCGCTGTGGCGCTCGGCGGAGCCATGGCGGGCCTGTTCGACTGGTCCGCTCTCTGGATCTATCTGCTCGCCAACCTCCTCGGCGGGGCGGCGGCAGGTATGGGCTTCCGCGCTCTCCACCCTCACGACGTGGCCCTTCTCAACACGGCCGACGACAGCGCGGACTCCCGGGCGCTCGCCGTACAGCCGGCACAGTGACTGTGGCCTTCCGTTCGGCGGGAGTGGCTTCGTTCACTTGTAATAGCAGCGTTTGTCCAGCACTTTGGGCAGCAGAGGGTCGGGCCTTGACCCCGAATCCTGGACACGGGTTAAGCGGCTTGTGTCAGCGTTAGTTGGTGTGCGGTGGAGGGCGTTCTCGAAGGCGATCGGTGATCGTTGCCCGAGGCGGAAGTGTCGGCGGCGGGTGTTGTAGCGGTGGAGCCATCGGAAGGCGTCGAGTCGGGCCTCGCGCTCGGTCGGCCAGCTCTTTCGTCCTTGCAGGGTCTCGCGTTTGAAGGTCGCGTTGAAGGACTCGGCGAGTGCGTTGTCCACACTGGACCCGACCGCGCTCATGCTCCGCCGCACCCCTGCTGACCTGCAGGCTTCGACGAAAATCCTGCTGGTGTACTGAGCACCGTGGTCGGTGTGCATGATCGATCCGGCGAGACTGCCGCGGGTGCGGATCGCCGCGGCCAAGGCGTCGGTGACGAGGTCCGCGCGCATGTGCTCGGCGATCGCCCAGCCGGCCAGACGGCGCGAGGCGAGGTCGATGACGGTCGCCAGGTAGCAGAACTTCCCGCCCTCGACGGGCATGTAGGTGATGTCGCCGACGTACTTCGTGTTCGGCCTGTCCGCGGTGAAGTCGCGGCCGATCAGGTCCGGGGCCTTGGCCCCGGCCGGGTCGGCGACGGTGGTGCGGTGCCGGCGGCGCAACCGGACCCCTTCGATCCCGGACGCCCGCACCATCCTGGCGACCCGCTTGTGGTTGACCGCGACACCGTTCTCCTCGCGGAGCTCGGCGGTGATCCTCGGGGCCCCGTAAGCGCCGTCCGACTCGTGGTGCACGGCCCGTATCCGGGCGGTCAGCTTCGCGTCGGCCACCTGCCGGGCGGCCCGGTCCACGGCCGTCCGCCGCCAGTAGTAGAAGCTCGAGCGGCTGACGCCGAGGATGCTGCACAGCCGCTTCACGCCGTAACGGCGCTGGAGGTCGGCGACACACTGGAAGCGGTTCAGAGGACCCGTAATTTAACTACTGCTTGAGTTGATCTCATCGTGGTGCTCGATCAGGCGCTTCAAGGCTTCGAGCGTGCGGGGAGGGTGGGGCATGTGGAAGACGAGGACTCTGGCGAGCTCGGGTCCGGCGAAGGCCAGCATCGGTTTGGACCTCCCAGCGTGGTAGCTCAGCACGTTACGCTTGCGGCCCATCAGTTCGGCCGCGAGAGTCAAGGTGACGGTGTTGCGTCTGCGGAGCACGGCGCCCAGGACACGGTGGCGGTGATCGAGGGTGCCGAAACCGGGGTTGCGGCCGCGACCGTCCCTGTCTGCGCTCTGGCGTTCGGCTTCGGTCAGGAGCAGTTGGCACGGTTCGAGCTGGAGTACGAGCTGCTCGAAGTGTTCTCGGGTCATGCCAGTGAGTGCGGGGTGGGTGAGGAGGAAGGTGGCCCCGGCCGGGATCGGAGGGCCCGACTCGGCCCGTGAATCTTCCGGAGACTGCTGGCCAGGGTCCTGCGGGGCGATGGTGTAATTCCACTCACCATGGAACTCATCGCGTTCGACGCGTCGCTCGGCGCTCTGGCGTTCGGCTCGGGTGAGCACGCGCCCGGTGGGGTATGCGTTCTCGTCCAGCACGGCCTGGACGGTCAGTCCGGTGCTGGTGCGAGTGGCCGAGATGGTCTCCAGCAGTACCTCGTAGCTGGTCAGCGGCTGCCCGCGCAGGCTGTGGGTGATCCGGGAGAGCAGACGATGTTCCACTTTGTTCCATTTTGAAGTACCTGGTGGGAAGTGCATGACGGTGATACTCAGCCCGGACTCGTCGGCGAAGTCGGCCAGGCCCATTTTGAACAGGCGGGAGTCCGCCGAGTTGGCCCCTCCGGCATCGGCGGTGACGAGCAAGCGATCGGTGCTGGGATGATCGAGGCGCCCTTGGACCTTCCACCAGCGGCGCAGGGACTCCACCGCGAAGGCAGCGGTGTTGCGGTCGGTGCCCACATTCACCCAGCCGCTGTCGCGGCCCAGGTCGTAGATGCCGTATGGAATGGCGAACGGGGTGTCGGGGCGGAAGAAGTCGTGATCCGGAGCGGTGATCGGTTGCCCTTTGGGGCGGTAGGTGCGGCCGGGGCGTGCGAAGCAGCCGATCGGTTCCTTCTGCTTCGCATCCACACTCACCACCGGCAGGCCCTGCGACAGGAAACGTTCGGCAGCGGTGTTGATGTGACGGAACTGGGCGTCTCGGTCGGGCACCTGACTGCCGGCCCGCCTCTTGGCCATGCCCTGCAGACTGAAGCCCATAGCACGCAGCAGACCACCGACTACCGGGGCACTGACCGGATGACCAGCAACGGTCAATTCCTGGGACAAGTCCCGCAGCGAGGCGGTGGTCCAGCGCAACGGGGACACTGGATCACCCACCGCACGCGGCTCGATCAGCAACTCGAGAGCCGCCAGCAGACCAGGGTCGCGCTCGGCAGCGGACTTGCGCCCGCCGCCCGGTCTGCGAATCCGCCCCAACACTGTTGCTCCAAGCGGCAGCCACCTCACCACCACACGGCACGGAAGCCGGCGTATTCACCGTGCTCTCCTCGGCCAGCGCCGACACGAGCTCCTCACGCCCCACCCGGGCCCGCTCGACTCGCTCCCGCGCGGCATCCACCTCCGCCTGAGCCTGCTCCAGGACCTCCGTCCAGGACTCCAGGTCCTGCCTCGCCCGCGCCTCACGTCGTTCCATCAACCCCAGCACCCACGGCATCACGACCTCCTCGATCCACAACAAGCCGCCCGCTGCCTGCCCCTACCCCCTCGCGATCATGCCCCGCACATGAAGAAGCCCCTGCTCATCGAACAGGGACTCCCTTTGCCACAACGCACTCAGCAAACCAGCAACACACCAGGCCAGCCGCCTCACCGAACACCAACAAACCTCCCACCCAGCGTTATGAAGGAACTGGAGGCGATACGGGCCCTGCTGGCGCCGGTTGCCCGGCTTGAGGACAAGACGGTCGGGCTGACCGCCCTGCACGCAGAGGTCACCCAGAGCCGCCTGAAGATCATGGAGGCCGTCCAGATAGGCGTCACCGGACTGCGCGAGGAGAACCGCGAGGTACGCCGCCGCCAGGACCGGATGATCAGCGACCTCAGCGAAACCCGGAGTGAGCTCCGCCAGCTGCTGGAACTCGCCGACACCCTCCGCTCCCTCGGGGAACTCCAGAGGCCGGCCGACGAACCCGACACCGGCGACCAACACCGGTGGAGCCTGCGGCCCCGGAGCCCAGCCTTGAGCCCGGCCACGAGCCCGCCGCCTCCGCAACGGCACCGCCCAGCTCATCCGACACCGACTCCCAGGGGGGAGCCATGGAGAGCAACCAGGAGCAGCCGCCACAGCCGGAACCTGAGCGCCAGAACCGGGACCAGGACGACGCTCTCAAGCATGCGATCCAGGCCGCCTACCAGGGCAACGGCACGCCCGCAGCGCCCTCTTCCGCCCTTGCGCCGACCGGCGGCGAAGATCCGCGGGTCGACCACGGTGTCCTGCTGCTCAAGGCCGCCGGGGTGGCCTCCGTAGACCTCATCGCGCACCGCGACACCTGGGAGTGGCTCACCGCCCTGGCCGTCGACCACGACCACTTCCGCACCCCGCCCTCGGTCGAGGACGTCAAGGAAGGGCGCGTCCAGACCGTCCTGTCCGGCCGCTCCCTCATCGGCCTGCTCATCAAGCTGTGGGAGACGCGCTCCGCCGCCACCCCACTGGAAGCGGACTGGGCGCTCGCCATGACCGCCTACAACCGCATCGCCGCCGAGCTCACCGCCCTCGACGGAGAAGGCCAGACGATCCGCATCGTCCTGGACGACGGACTCCCCCACGAGATCGGCGACTGACACCACCCCGCACCACGGTCGGCGGCTGTCCGTACCGGCCGCCGCTCGCCGTGGCACGGCAAGATGCCCTCACCGCGATCGGTGAGGGCCTCCTGCTGTTCAGAGTGCGGGGGTGAAGCCCCAGACGGGCTCCAGTTCCTGACGGTCTGCGAAAGCTGCGGTAGGTGTCATGGCGCACCGGCACCGACAGCCTCGGCGTGACGCCAACAGTGGTACCAGCGCGGCAAGTTGTCTTTCCAGCGGTAGCGGTGGATCGTGGTATGGCATCCGGACGGGAAGGGAGCAGCGCCATGGCCGCGGAGTTTCGGAGTGACGTCCTGGGGGCCTCGCAGGTGCGGATATTCTCGGTTAACGGCGACGTGGCCGGGGCCGGATTTCTGATTGCCGCGGACCTGGTGTGCACCTGTGCACACGTCGTCGAAGAGGCCCTGGATCTCCCGGCGCCCATGGGCGAGGCCCCCAGCGGGTCGGTGAGTCTCGACTTCCCGCTCCTGTCCACCCGGCCCTCCGCGCGGGCAAGCGTGGTCTCCTGGCGTCACGGGCGAGCCGATGTCGCGCTGCTGCGGCTCGACCGGCCCGTCGAGGGGGCAAGGCCGGTGGGGCTCGTCGACGGCACCGGAGTCTGGGAGCACCCGTTCCGTGCGTTCGGTCACCCGGACGGTGCGGATCACGGAGTCTGGGTGCGTGGCACTCTGCGCGCCGGCATGGCTGCGGGGCTCCTGCAGATGGAGGCGCACCTGCCCGGGCCCCGTGTCACGGAAGGGTTCAGCGGATCCCCGGTGTGGGACGGCGCCCAGGGCGGGGTCGTCGGCATGACCGTGGCCGCTCACCGAGGGGAGAGCACTGCCTATTTGCTGCCGTCGGCCGATCTGATCGATGAGCACATCATGCCGACGTGTTGCCCATTCCGGGGGCTGGAGCCCTTCACCGAGAAACAGTCGCAGTTCTTCCACGGTCGTGACGCCGACACCACCCGGATGCTGGAGGCTCTTGAACAGAGGCCAGTGGTGCTGGTGGTCGGGCCCTCGGGGTGTGGGAAGTCCTCCCTGATGAGTGCCGGGGTGCTGCCCCGGCTACGGGACCAGGGCGTCAGGGTGTCCGAGTTGCGTCCTGTCCCGGATGCCAGGGCGACCTCCGTTCTCGCCCACGTGCTGACCGATGTCCTGGAACCGGGGCTCGACGAGATCGAACGCCTCGTCAGGACCGAGGAACTGGCCTGGCTCCTCGCCGACGGCCCGGACGTCCTCGTGGCGCTGCGGGGACGGATTCTGGCCCGCGGCCCGAGTGCCGGGCACGTGCTCTTCGTGGACCAGTTCGAGGAGTACGCACGTGCCGTGCCCGCCGAGGCGTGCGAGCTGTTCCACATGCTTTCCGGCCTTGCCGGCCGACGGGGTGCGACAGCCCTGCGGGTTGTCGCCACGGCACGTCCCGACTCCCTCGACGCGCTGGTGACGGTCGGTACGTCCGACGCTGTCAGCGAGGCCGTGCGATTTCTCGCACCGCTGAGCGACGACGACTTGAAGCGCGCGGTGACTGCTCCCGTCGATGCCGTGCCGGGGCTGTGGTTCGAGCCGGGACTGCCCGAGAGAATCGTCGCGGACGCGGGTGACGAGCCCGGGCGGATGCCTCTGGTCCAGTTCGCTCTGACCGAGCTGTGGCACCAGCGCAGCAATTCGATGCTCACCCATGCCGCCTATGACGCGTTCAAGGGCATCGCGGGGGCCCTGGCCGGACACGCGGACAGTGTCTACTCCCAGTTAGAACGGAAGCAGCAGGAGCTTGCTCCCAGATTGTTCGCGCAGCTGGCCCGGCCGGGTGACGGCGACACCTTCGTCCGCAGGCCCGCCCGCACCACCGATCTCGCTCCGGAACTCCTTGAACTCGCCCGCGAGCTGACCCGGTCATCGCGGAGACTCCTCGTCCTCTCGCAAGCCGCAGGGGAATCAGGACAGGAGGAGATCGTCGACCTGGCGCACGAAGCACTGATCGGATTCTGGCCGCTCCTTCGGACCTGGCTGGTGGAGTCCCGGGACTTCCGCGCCTGGCAAGAGGAGTTACGCGCCGATGCTGAGCGCTGGCGGGCGCGGAAGAGCGATCCCACGCGTCTGCTCAGCGGCACGGACCTGGCCGAGGCGGACCTCAAGCTCAAGGGACACAGCCAGGACGTCTCCGCGGAGGAGCACGCCTACATCCAGTCGAGCCGCCGCCATTCCCGGCGCAGGACCCTCGTGCGCAGGGGCGCAGTGGGAGCGCTTGTCGCGCTCACGGTGCTCTCCGTCGTTCTGGCACTCTTTACCTGGAGCGGCCTGCAGAGCGCCGAACGGCAGCTCCGCTTCCAGGCGGCGGGCCTCCTCGCCCAGGCATCCGAGGCGCGCCCCCCGGACGATCCCGCCACGGCACTGCAACTCGCGCTGGCTGCCTACAACGCCCGGCCGACCGCCACGACACGCCAGGCCCTGCTGAACCAATACGTCCGCGGACAGCACCTGCTGGCCAGTCACCCCTCAGTCTGGAAGGGACGTGCCACGAGCATGAGGTCCACCCCGGACGGCCGCGTACTGGTGGTCACCTCGATGCGGAGCAGCGACAGCCCCCGGTTCACCGTGGTCACCAGCGCCCTGAGCGGCACGCCGCGCGCACGGGAGCTCAGTGGCGTACCCAAGGGGCTGGTGCACGAACAGGCTCTGAGCCCCGACGGCCGCTTCTTCGCCGCCTCGAGCTCGTCCGATGCCGTGCTCCTGTGGCGACTGGATGGCTCCTCCCGCCCCGAGTCGCTGTCCGTGATCCACCCGGCGGCCGGAACGATCAACGGCACCCTGGACTTCAGCAGCGACAGCAAGCGACTCCTGCTGACCGCAAAACCCTCCGGCCGCTGCTCCCCCCTTCCCAAGTGCCCGCCCCCGTTCGCCGAGGCATGGGAGACCAAATCGGGCGCCCCCATCCGCGTACCCGACGGGCTCGTCCCCGAGAGAGGGGCGCAGGAGGCAGCTTTCACCTCCGACCCGGATTCCGTCGCGACCATCAGCTCCCCCGACCCGGGCCACAAGCGCCTCGAGATCAGAGACCTCCGCACCTCCCGGCTGCGATACACCGCCACCGTCAAGAACAACTTGGTCTCGAGCTTCAGACTGGCGGCCGGTGGTGAGCTCCTCATCGGCCTGAACGGTGACAACGCGTACGCGCGGCCCCTGGGAACCGCCCCCGGCCGTCGCACCGAACTGCTCGACGTCCGCTGGGGCGCGGACAGCACTCAGCGCTTCCACGTGTCGTCGAGCGTATCCTCGAGCGGCACCGACGAGGGACTCTACGACGAGAGCATCCTGACCGACCTCGGGACCGGGCAGACCCACATCGCCCGCGTTCCCAGCGCCCGCGATACGGATCTCTCCGACGCGGGCCTCGCGGTGGTGCCCCCGCGACGACGGCGGGACGGCGGTCCTGGTACCGCTCGGCACAGCGCTCATGGTCGTGCGTGCCGAGCGCTATGACCGCAAGCAGTTCCCCGCCACGCACGGCGACGCGGCCACCAGCATGTCCCCGGACGGGCGCTTCATGGCCATCGCGGACCAGCGCAGCCTGCAGGTCGTCGGCACGTCCGGCGCCCGGCGGCAGTCCGTGCCACTCCCGTTCATCGACGACGCGCCGTCCTGGACGCTTTCCTGGACCGCAGATTCACGACGGGTCGTGGTATGGAGCAGGGGTGGCAACCTGCTCGCCGCGTACCCGGCAGGAAGCCTGAAGGACAAGGTGCCTCTCGACGGTGCGCTGCCCGGGGCGAAGGCGGCGGAGAAGGAAGAATACGACCAGGGAGGTGAGGTGGAGGAAGTCGCCGCCCTGGGCGGCAGCCAGATCGCCCTGCTGACGCTCGACGGACGCCTCGCCCGGGTCGACACAGCCAATGGGGCCCTGCTGACGAGGCCGGTCCCGGCCCACCCAGATCCCGACCGGTCCGGCATGGGCACCCTCGACGACATATTCACCGAGGGCCGACTCGTCCCCCGGCCGCACCACCCCGGGCAGGTCGTGGCGGTGACCAGGCGCGGCGCCGCGTTCGGCGACATCGTGTTGTGGGACCTTCGCACGCCCCGGCACATCAGGACCATGACGGGGCTCCCAATCTCAGCGCCGTTCATCAGCAGCGACGACCCGTCACCCGGCCCTCTCGCCTTCGACGAGCGCGGTACCCGTCTGGCCGTCCAGACCAGCGGCAGGAAGGTCCGGGTGTGGGACGTCGACCGGGGCAAGGCCCTGCCCGGCAGCGCGACCAGCTCCACGGACGGGTACATGATCGGCGTCGGTGCCGGGGACCGGGTCCTCACCTACAAGGGAGGCCGGGTGACGATCCACGACCTGACCGACGCCGAGAACTCCGCCTCATTGAACGTCCCCGAAGGAGCGGTGGCCTCCGTGCAGGGGAACCGTCTGGAGGTACTCATCGGAGGGGTGAAGGAGTCCTTCACCTTGCGGCGCAGGACCTTCGACCTGCGTCCCGAGGCCCAGTTCCGCGCCCTGTGCAAAGTCGCGGCCCGCGACTACACCCCCGCCGAGCGTGAACTCCTGCCGGACGGAACCCCGGAACAGCCTCCCTGCACCTGACCTGGAGGCACGAGAAGATCCCGCGACCGAGTCCGGCAACACCACTGTCCGGCCGGGGTCCTTCCCGCAGAATGATCCGCATGACCGATTCACAGGATTTCGCTCTCTCGGACGGAACCACAGTCCACTTCCTGATCCGGCCCGCGAAGAGTCCCTCCTCCGACGCGGAGCAGGGGGCACCGGACGGCATCGGCCAGCTCGTTCCGGTCTCCAGGCGAGGGCGAGCGGCCGCCGCCGTCGCCGCCTTGCGTACCACGCTGCAACCCCTCGGCTCGCTGGTCCAGGACGTGCACGACGCGATCACCACAGGGGCGACCCCGCCCGCGGAAGTATCCGTCACCTTTGGCGTTCAGCTCGGGCACGACCTCAAACTGGGCATCGTCAGTGGCAGCGGACAGGCGCACTTGACGGTCACCGCCACCTGGAAGGCGGAACAGAACCAGGAATCCGGAGCCTGACAGCACCAGCGGCGGGCCTCGGTCATGCTGCCACCGACAAGTCGGAGCCCCATGACGGCCATCTGCCCCCAGGTTCGTGCAACTGGCCTCGATCGCAGGACAGCTACACGAGCCTGGGGACCACGAATAGTCGCATCCTTTCGATCACCCGAATGGGGTGTGCGATCAACCTGAGCTGGGAATCGGTGCAGGTCCGGGGGCCGGGTTCTTGGAGGGTGCGGTCTGCTACAGGTCGAACTCGAGGTGCTCGATGTCGGTGAACCGGACCTCGTCCAGGGAGCCGGCGCGGCGGCCGCCGTCCTGGAAGTAGACCTCTTGAGCGCTTCGGCCGCGATCTCCTGGAGGCGGGCGTCGGACGCACTCTGCTCCTGGGCGTCGAAGAGGCGGGCTGCGTGGACCGGCGGGAGGGCGATGGTCAGGTGGCGGATGCGGTCCTGGTGGGTGGAGCCGATCGGGGCGGTGTAGCCGAGGCGGGCGCGGGTGTCGATGATGATGCCGCCCGTGGACGTCGCCTTCTCTTTGGCTATCTGCGGCTGCCACCGGTCCTTCACCTCACGGTCCAGGCGTTTGGCGACGTCGGGGCGGGGCTTCTTGATCTGGTCCTTCACGTACCGCTCGACGGTGCGCGCGCATTCACCTGGGGACACGTACGACAGCTTCAGTCCGCGACACGCGCGTTCACCTGCAATCTGGCCGCGCACACGGGCCTGGTCCCGAAGGTGACGAAGTGGGGTTCGTGGACATCGACTCCAAGGTCAAGCAGGTCTACGGCCCGGCCAAGCAGGGCGCCTCCTTCGGCTATGAACCTCGGAGAACCCGCCACCGGAACGGTCATCCGGAAAACCGGCCTGCCCCGCACACGCGAAAGCACCCGAAACCCAAGATCAGAATTCACTCGGCGGATCGAGGCTCAGTAATGTCGTCCGAGCCATCGCCGCCCTCGAACTCGCCACCTGATCAAGATGAAAAAGATTCTGGCACGAAGACGGCACATCGCAGGTCCAGGCCCAGCCGTCCTCAACGCAAGGCCGCATAGGCGACATACCGAATATGGGGGCGATAACCCGAAAGGTTACATCTTGACTTTTCAATATCAACTTGATAAATTCACATTTCGCTTTGTTCGTTTACGCAAAGACCAGGATGGGAATATCCGTGCATTCACGATCCCTCACCCTTGGACTCGCCTCCGCCGCCTTCGTAGGCGCCATGCTCTCCGCGCCGGGAGCCTCAGCCGCCGACAACGGGGCGTCCGACGAAGCTTGGCCCCCCGGCAACTGCCCGCAGGGCAAGGTCTGCGTCTGGGCCCACTGGGCTTTCCCTGAGCCTGCGCCCGTGGAGACCCCATCAGTGGCCGTCGCCGAGGAGTGGTCCGGGGACGCCCCCGCACTCACCTACTACAACCACACGTCCAGCAACGCAGACCTGAAGTACTACTACATTTGGCCGGACGGGTCGAAGTCGACGTTCACGCTGTGCGTTCCCAGTAACTCCGGAAACATCTTCTACCTACCCGTGAACGTCACCGCAGTCACGTGGCACAACGGTTCCTGCTGAATCTCAGAGGGCATTTGATGTAGGCGAAAAGTCAGTTATGACCTAATTATGCTGACCACGACGCCGAAGGCCTCGCTGGAATCGCGACCAGGGGCCTTCGGCGTTGGGCAGGTCAGACCGGGTGGGCGGGGGAGAGCCGGTACAGTCCGCCCCTCCCCTTCATTTTTTGGAGTCCCGGTGAAGTCTGCAGAATCTTATCTGCGATCTGCTCCTGGGCACACACACTGTCGGGGAACCGCGGGGCTGGTTCTCCGTCGTACAAGGTGAGCGAGTCCCAGTCGTCCGGATCGGAGATACCGCGCCGGTCAACGATCACCGCACGGGTTGGCACGTCAAGTGCCACCGAGGCCGCGATGACCGCAGACTCCACGTGCTCCACCTCTTCGGGGTGAAGGCCGTCCAGAAAGAAAGTCTGGATCTCGCAGCCGAGGGGCTCGTAGGCGTATGCGTCCGTCACATTGGTGTCCGCGGAGAACCACCAGTTGATCGTCAAAGGCGCGATGCGCAGACCGAGTAGCCGGCTGAGCTCCTCTTGGCGCATGAGGACGGCGTCACCTTCGACGTTGAGCACCGTCGCCGCGCCCATGACCGGATGCGCGAGCGCGATGCCATGCTCCTTGAACACCTTGGCCTGCTCGTCGAGAACCGAGACGGCTGCCGTTTCCCGGTACCACCGGATGAATGCGTCAGCCACGGCTAACAGCTCGGCAGTGTGAAGATGTGTACATTTTCTTCCCCGAATGCCTTCTTGGCCTGCTTCACAGCACTATCCGGCGTATTGTCGGCCAAATAGTAAATAGCCTTTACGCCAGCTTGGTCGGCTGCGTATTTGGATATCTTGAGACGCTGTCCGAAGTCGGCCGGGTTTTTGGCTTTGGCTGCTCCACCCACGAAGATATACTCGCCGTTGGGGCCGTAGACGTCAAGGCCGCTAGCTCCCACGTTCGGCATGTGGATCTTGACATCCTGCCCCTTCTCATCCTTGGCGAGTACGCCTCCCACCAACTTCGCGATGTACTGCTCGCGGGTGAGACCCAGATCC
The DNA here is from genome assembly GCF_040295485.1 of Streptomyces sp. NPDC002793. NCBI lineage: Bacteria > Bacillati > Actinomycetota > Actinomycetes > Kitasatosporales > Streptomycetaceae > Streptomyces > Streptomyces sp. NPDC002793. The sequence goes on from NZ_JBEOVL010000054.1 coordinate 39,107, forward strand.
TCGGCGGCTGCTGCGGAAGTGGACAGTTCTTCCGCGCCAACTGCCGGACGCATCGAAGCGAGCGACGGCGAGCTTTCCTTCTTGTCGGTCACGCAGGCGGGAAGTTTGTTCCACGCTTTCTCAATGACTTCCTCGCTCTTTTCGACCAGTTTCTTGGCTTTGGCCGACTTCTCGAGAAAGTCATTTATTCCCATTATCGCCTTGGTGATCTGCGGGATCTTTCCAGCGATTTTTATTGCTTTTCCGGCGGGTAGGACGGAGACAATCGCCCACAGGCAGGTTGGAATGTCCGGGTCATCGATGCACGCCATGATGTCCTCGGCGATCAGCTCCACCAAGAGCTCGGCACCGTTCTCCAGCAGGTAGTCGAGAAGATCCTTCCCCGAGAGAGCGAGCGCCGCCTCGTACTGCTCTACGGTGATGCCGGCGTCTTCGAGGGCTTTGCGTTGGGCTTCCTCGGCGTCCGTTACGAGGCTTTCGCTCCCCTCTTTGCTTCCGGCGGCCTGCTCCTGCTCCTTGCGCTCCTGCTCGCGTTGGTACGCCTCAGCTCTCTTCGCCGCTTCGTCCGCTTCACGCGCGCTGGTGCCCGCGTTCTTAGCCGCGGTCTCTGCGGCCTTGGCGTGTTCTTCCGCGGACGTGGCGAGTTCGGCTGCGCCGATGGCGTCCTTCTCCGCCTGTGCTGCGGCGCTCTGCGCCGCGCCTGCTTCCTTCTCCGCCAAGGAGGCGGCGCTGTTGGCGGCCGCGGCCTGGTTTTCCGCTTCGGAAGCCGCGCTCCGTGCCCGCTCCGCCGCTGCCTCTGCCTGCGTGGCCGCGGTGCGTGCGGCCGACGCGTCCGCAGCGGCGGCGTCGGCCGCCCGGCGAGCCAGTCTGGCGTCGGCCTGGGCTTGGGCGTCGGCCTCATCGGCCCGTGCCGCGGAAGCTCTGGCCAGGGCACCGTCCTCTGCGGCCTGGGCAGCGGACTTCATGGCAGCGACCGAAGAACGCGCCGCGGCGGCAGACGAGCGCGCTGCCGCCGCGGCTGCCGCGTACGCCGGAGCCACCTGCGCGTTTGCCCGCTCCGCCGCCTCCTGGGCCGCATCGGCGGCCTTGAGCGCATCGGCGGCATTGGCCTCCGCTGCCGCGACCTGCTGCGCGCCCAGCTCGAGTGCGGACCGGGCCACTGCGGCGGCGAAATCGGCGAGAACGTCCTCACCGGTGAAGGGAGCCGTCATCGTGATGGCGGTATCGGCCGGGGCAGCGATCCCTGCCGCTGTGAAGCGGGCCGCCGTAGCAGCCTGCACAGCGATTGCGGCCTGGACCTGCGCCGTCGCTGCCTCGTTGGCGGCTCCGTCGGCCTCCGCCCGGGTGTTGCCGGCGGCTTGGAGAGACTGGCTGGCTCTGATCGCGGCCAGCCCTGCCAGCCGGGCTGTCTCATGCGCGGCGATCCCCGCCCGGGCTTCCTGCGCAGTGGCCTCGGACGCCTTCGCATGCGCCCGCTGCGTCGCGGCGCGTGTCGCGGCCGCTTCGGACTCGGCCTTGTTCGCCGCCGCGTTCGCAGCGAAAGCAGCGGCCTCGGCCTTGTTCGCGGCCGCGTTAGCACGTGAAGCGTGCGCTGTGGCCTCAGCCGCTGCCGCCCGTGCCCGCGCTGCCGCTCCCGTCGCCTCGATGGCCGCTGCCCGGGACCGCGTCGCTGCGCCGGAGGCCGCATCCGCAGCGCTTCGGGCTGCGACAGCCGCTGTCCCGGCCGCGTTCGCGGCGGCCCGCGCCTCATCGGCGGCCGCCCGCGCCGCCGCGGCGTCGCTGGTGCCGCGTGCCGCGGCGGCCAGCGCCTCGGCGGCCTGAGCTCTCGCTTCCTCCGCCTTGTGCAGGCGTTCCGCCGTGTAGGCCTTGTTCCTCGCCTGGGCGGCCTTGGACTCCTCGCCCCGCGCCCGCTCGCTCGCTTCGGCCGCGTTGCCTTCCTGGGTCTGCGCCAGCGCGCGCTTCTCAGCGGCGGTGGTAGCGGCGGCCTGTGCCTCGGCCCGTTTCAGTGAGGCGGTACGTCCCTCGCTCTGCGCACGCGCGTTGGCTGCGGTCGCGATCGCCTGCTCCTGCTCGGCTCGCACACTCGCGGCGTCGGCGAGGTCACGCTCGCGTTCGGCAATCTCGCGCTGTTCGGCTGCGACCTTCGCCTGCTGCTGAGCCTCGATCCGGGCGCTCTTCGTCTTCGCCGCGTGGTCCCAGGCTTCCTGCTCCGCCTTCTCCGTGTCTATTCGAGCCTGCTTGGCCTTAGCGGCTGCATCTGCGGCGACCGCGGCCTGTTTGGCCGCTGCGGTTGCCAGCAGAGCAGCCGCCTTCGCGTGCGCCTCCGCATTGGCCCGCCACTTGATGGCCTGCTGCTCGTGCAACTCGGCCTGGTTCTGTGCATTCAGTCCCGCGGCGTTCGCCGCACTCGCGTCCACCGCGTGCTGCGCGGTCCGGGCGGCTCCGACCGCCGCCTCCACCGCCGCCGCGGTGCCCGCCGCGACCTCCGACCACTGAGTACCGTGCGGCAACCCCGTCTCCACCAACACGTCGGCCTGCGCCTTGGCCAGCCCGGCGGCCACCTGCGCCTGCTTGGCGGCCAACTCCGCGTTCCCGACCTGCCGGGCGACCTCGGTCTTGACCTGCCCGTAGTCAGACAGACGCTTCCCAGCCCGGTCGGCAGCGAGCATCCGATCGGCCTCCCGCGAAGCCGCACCCGCCGCATTCATCGCGTTGGAAGCGATTTTCAGCGCCTTCATGGCATCGCCGTGCGCGGCGATCAGCTTGGTGCGCGCGCCCGCCGCGCGGGCCGCGTTCTCAGCCAGCTTCCTCAGCCGCTCGGCAGCCTCCAGCGCCTCCTTCTGTGCCGCCTCATGAGCAGCCCGGTCAGCGGCGTCCTTGTCAGCGGCAACCAGGTACCCCGTCTTCAGGAACTCCTCGATCACGTCGTCGTCACCGCTGGCCAGCGCCGCCTGCGCGGCGCGCTTCACCTCCGGGCCACCGACCGCGGCAAGCATCTGCACCCGCTTGCGGTTCTCAGTCGCCCGCTGCTGCTCGTTCTGCTCGGTGGCCGCGTCCCGCTGCCGGGCGATCTCCGCACCGAACGCCAGGAAGTCGGCTCGGTCCCGCGCTGAACCCGCCAGCACACGCTGGACCTCGGCGTTGAAAAACGAGCCGCCCGTACCCCGCAGTGCCTCGATCCGGCTCCGATTGGCCACATCGGTGTTGTTCTTCTTATCCAGCGCACGCTGCCGTGCTTCCGCCTCGCCGTACTCCAGGAAGTACCGGATGGCACTTGGGTCGGTGCTCGCCAGTGCTGCCTTGGCAGCCTCGCGAACCTCCTCCTCCTCGTCGAACTCCGCGAAGTCCTCAACCAACTGGCGGTCCAGATCCGCACCGGACTGTTCCAGCGTGGTCCGCACCGGTTCCGTGGGAGGTGGTGTCTGGTGTCGCAGAGCGGACAGCAGCCGGAGCGCAGCCGCCTTGTCAGAGAAAGAAGACGGCTCGGCGGCGGCCTGCCCCGCCAGACCGCACATCAGCGCCACGGCGATCAGCACGGATACCGCCGTGCGCGTCCAGCCTCGCATACCTGTGGCACCGGCCCTCGGCCGTAATCTGCCTGTCACGGGAAAACCCCTCGGTCGGGAGAAGCACGAGCCCCTGCCGCCGACGGTGGCGGCAGGGGAAAATCGGTGGGGCGCGCACACGGAAGACGGGACAGGAGGACGGCGGGCACACCTGGTCTGCCGCGTGTCTTCCCTTCCACCCAGAGCCCGCTGCCGTCGGCCACTTCGGACGCATCCCTTTGGCCCGCGCCCTCACCCCGACTCCGCACACCGGCGGGCCTGACAGATGCTCACCACGGCAGTGCCGGACCGCCTCCCCTGCTGTCGCTGAAGGAGACGGGCCGGCACTGCGGCACGGGCAGGGCCACCCAGTTCCGGCCAACGGGGCTTCGAAGGCCGAACCCAGCAGCTGCGGCACCGTCGTCACGTCACGGTGGGACCGGATGTCGGACGCGGGCCGCGGGATGCGCCCCGCGCGCATGCTGGACCGTCTCGGGGCGGCCCGTAGAGCGAGCGCGTGGGGTACAGGTCAGGAGGCGAGAGGAGAGGTGATCCGCCAAGTGGCCATCGAGCGAACGGCGGTGGACCCAGTTACGAGAACGAACATCCAGCTCTCGTGCGCGTAGATGTCACCTGTCGTGGGTGACAGCCAGCGCTCCTTCGAACCGATGGTTTGAGTGAATGCCACTCCCGTTAGGGGGCCATAAGGAGGCTCACCGGCACACCAGGTGGCACTCTGACGAAACGTCGTGCTCCGGTCATCTGCGGCGATTTGCACGCGGAGCCCGAACTTATCGGTCTCCGTCGAGCCTGACTTCAGGTAGTAGCCGGGCTTGCGTGCCGACTCGAAGGAGTAGCAACCCGGCTTGCTGGCGAGGGCGGGCACGACGACCCAGGTAGCGTCCTCACGGTCGGCCTGTGTGCTGCCGGTCGTCAGGTCGTCGAGGGTCGCCTTGCCGCCGTCCGCAGCGGACTGACGCAGGTATCCGGCGGGGCCGACGGTGTTCGCCTTGATGGACTGCCTCTTGAGCCGGTACTGGGTGTCTTCCTTGAGGAAGTTCGCGACATCGTTGTCGTTGCCGGCCAGTGCCTTCTTGGCCCCTGCCGCCAGGTTGGGGTTGACGCCGCTGTTCTCCGCGGCGGCCTGGATCTGCAGGGCGAGCTTACGGTTGGCTTCGGCGAGCTTCGCTTGCCGGGCGGCGTCGTCGCGCTTGTACGCCGCTTCGGCACCGGTGTGGATGTACTCCTTCCAGTCGGCTGCGTCCGTGCTGAGGGCGGCACGCTGGCCTTCGGCGTAGAGCTCGGTGCCGAGCAGGTCGGCAGGAGCACTGCGAAGCAGTTCCCGGATGAAGTTGTCGGAGCTGAGGTTGAGCATGGCCTCCGTGGGCGCCATGCGGAACAACGCGGCGGTGCTCGTACGGGCGGCCAACTCCGCGCGCCGCTCGGCCTCCTTGCGGTCCTGCTCCTCGAGCTCAGCGAGTTCGTTGGCCACGTCGCGTTTGTGAGCCTCGCGGGCGCCGTTGATGATGAACTCTCGCCAGTCCGCCTCCTCCCCTACCAGTGCCAGTAGGGCCGCAGACCGGACCTCAGGGCCGGAGGCAGCGTGCTTCGCGATCGCGCGGACGAAGTTGTCGTCGCTGAGTGCAAGAAGCTCTGGAGCGCCCGGGATGCCTATTGCCAGGAGCGCCTGGGATTTGGCGTAGCGGGCAGCCCGTTCGGCTTCAGCCTTATCCCGTTCACGCTGCTGGTCGAGCTGGTGGGCCTCATGGATCCCGGTGACGATGAACTGGACATGGTCCTCGGGGAGGGTGCTGCCCATCGCCTGTTCAGCAGCGGTACGGACGGAGTCCAGCACCTCACCCGCGTCCCGGGCCTTCTGCCAGATGGCGTGGATGAAGTCGTAGTCGCTGAGCAGGAGCACATCAGGGGTCGGGTCGAGTCGGACCGCTGCGGCGGCCTCGACGCGCTGGACGTCGGTAGTTCCGATTCCGGCGGCTTGCGCCACCGCTTCGGAAGACGCTGCGACTGCGGCGCCCGGTGCGACCGCACCGGTGACGGCGGCCAATGCCGTCACAGTGAGCCTTTTCCAACCTCATGTTGAGGCGTGGTGGAGGACGAGGACTGCCTTCACGATGTCGGTGATCCGGTTCGTGCTGCAGCGGAGCTTCCGCA
>NZ_JBEOVL010000055.1:0-11510 GCF_040295485.1 Streptomyces sp. NPDC002793
TACCGATCCGCAACGGGCCAACGCCGTTTGGTGGGGCGAGGTCGAAGTCCATGCGGGCATGATCCCAAACAGGTCTGTCAGCGAGTGACGAAGGGCCATCCAGGCCCAGCAGGTTACAGAGTGTGAGGGCTCCACAGAAGTTGGACCAGAACTAAAACTGGTTCTGGCTCGCTTTCCGTGATGTGCACACGCTGAGTGACGGATGAGGCTCCGATCGGGCTCTGGGAAATTGCCTGAAAAGGCCAGGACCGGTCTTGGTGTGGTCAACAGTGCGGCGTCGTGGAAGAGATGGCGCCTCGTCTGGAGGGCCTCCTGTTGCCGCCCATCGCGGACGGACGTGAGCGACGAGGCGATACGCATCGCCGTCTGTAGCACGGCGGACGGGGCGGCATGCCCGGACTGTGGGAGCGAGTCGACCCGGGTGCACAGTTCCTACCTGCGGTTCCCAGCGGACGTGCCAAGTGGCGGACGTCTGGTGGTCCTGCGTCTGCAAGGCCGGCGGTTCTTCTGTCCGGAGTCTTCATGTGCTCGGCGGACGTTCGCTGAGCAGTTGCCGGGACTGACCCGGAGGCACAGCAGGTGGACGGAGCAGTTGCGGTCGACTCTTGCCGTAGTGGGTCTCGCCCTTGCCTGCCGGGCCGGCGCCCGGATGGCGCGGGTCTTCGGGGGTGTCCATCAGCCGCAGCGGGGTGTTGCGGCTGATCAATGCGTTGCCCGAACCCGAATTCCCGGCCCCGCGGGTGGTGGGTGTTGATGAGTACGCCACACGCAAAGGACGGGGCTACGGCACGGTGCTCGTCGACGTCGAGACCCGTCGGCCGGTGGATGTTCTGCCTGACCGGGAGGCGTCCAGTCTGGCAGCGTGGCTCGCGAAGCGACCCGGGATCGAGGTCGTCTGCCGGGACCGCGCGCCGTTCTTCGCGGAAGGCGCTACAACCGGTGCACCTCAGGCGACGCAGGTCGCCGACCGCTGGCCTTGTGGCACAACCTCGGGGACGCCGCTGAGCGGGCTGCCGCCCGCGCCCGCCACCGCCAGAGCCTTCGCGTCCTGGTCCCCGACCGCGAGGCGAAGGCCGACGAACAGACGCCGCCCGAAGGGAAGGCAGGCTCCTCATGGCGGAGTGAGCGGTTCGCCAACCGCATCCGAGCCAGGCACGCCACGGTCCACGCGCTGCTGGAAGCTGGCCACAGTCGCCGTTCCATCGGACGCCAGCTGAACATGACCCACCGCACCGTCAAGAGCCTCGCCGACGCAGCGAAGCCGGAAGGCTCTTCCGCGGCCAGTGGCAGCACAACAGGACCTACGTCCTCGACGAGTACAAGCCCTACCTGGACGAACGCTGGGACGAGGGCTGCACCAACGCCCGGAAGCTCTGGGAAGAGGTCATTCCCTTGGGCTATCGAGGAAGCTACGGCAGGGTCAGCGCCTACCTGTGAGGGAAGCGCACTTCGCCACGGCCGGTCACCGCGCAACCGCCGGCACCCCGCGTGGTGACGAGGACGCCGCCCGGTGGGGATCAGATCAAGCCGGGGCGGCTGCGTGGCGTGCGACCGGAGTCCGCGGCCTTGTGATGCTCGTCCTGGTCAGCCCGCACGCTGGGTTCCCTCCACACAACGGTCGGCACCTTGTTCGTGCGGTCGATTTGTTCCGGCCGGTCGGCGGCGCATTCCGCGAGCCAAGTGCCGGGTTCTGCTCGACGACTAGCTCCGGGCTGTCGAACTCGCGCAGCACACCGAACGGATCCTCTTCGGATCGGCGTCGCCGGCCGGTCGGCCACATGCTGGTCGCCCGGTGCACGCGTGAGCACCAGCTGCGCTCCCGCCCCGCCAGCTGACTCGCGGTTCCCGCCCACCTCGGCTGAAGGACCTGGGAGAACCCGTCCCCGCGTCGGACCCTCACCATGCCCACCGGCCGACGCGGCCTCCAACAACCTTGCTCAGCCGTCCAGCAGCACCAACTGAAATGCCGAGGCTAAACGAAATTGCCCGGGAGTGCCGAACACCCAGCGCGCAAGACAGGGGAGCAACCACTCCCGCCCGCACGGCGATAAGACCCCGGGTTCCGATCGTTGCCCCTCTCGCCCATGGTGCAACGGCAATCGGACTGGCGTGCGCACTGAGCAACCTCAACTGCGGGAGGACGCCGGTGGGGGCGACCGCAGGTCGGCGAAGAGTACCCACCCCAGGGAGCGCTCACGGGCGGAGGAATGGCGTCATACCGACCAAGCAATTTCGCATTGATTATCATTTTCATATAGCGTTCGCTTCCTACGCCGACCCAGGAGGTCTCCATGGCAGTTCCGAAGCGGAAGATGTCCCGCAGCAACACCCGTCACCGCCGCGCCCAGTGGAAGGCCACGACGCCTCAGCTCGTGCCGGTCACGGTCGACGGCTCCGTCTACCAGGTGCCGCAGCGACTGGTGAAGGCGTACGATCGCGGCCTCCTCCACCCCGAGGGCTGATCCTTCATGGCTCAGGGCCCGCTGCCCGTCACCGTGCTCTCCGGCTTCCTGGGAGCCGGCAAGACCACACTGCTCAACCATGTCCTCAGCAACCGCGAGGGCCTGCGAGTCGCGGTGATCGTCAACGACATGAGCGAGATCAACATCGATGCCGCGCTGGTGCGCGGAGGCGAGGCGGCACTCTCACGCACCGAGGAACGCTTGGTCGAGATGACCAACGGATGCATCTGCTGCACCCTGCGCGACGACTTGCTGGAGGAAGTGGACCGGCTCGCTCGCGAAGGGCGCTACGACTATCTGCTGATCGAGTCCAGCGGCATCTCGGAGCCGATGCCGGTGGCGGCCACTTTCTCCTTCCCCCGCGACGACGGAGCGACACTGGGCGACCTCGCCCGGCTCGACACCATGGTCACGGTGGTCGACGCGGCCAGCTTTCTGCCGGAACTGGCCGGGGGTGACGGTCTCGCCGAGCGCGGACTCGACCAGTACGAGGACGACGAGCGCACGGTCAGCGATCTGCTCATGGACCAGATCGAGTTCGCCGACGTCATCGTGCTCAACAAACTCGACCTCGTGGATGAGCGAGAGCGTGAGCAGCTCAACGCCGCGCTCAACCGCCTCAACCCTGCGGCCCGGATCGTGCCCGTCAGCCGTGGGCGCGTGGAACTGTCCGAGGTACTCGGTACCGGTCTCTTCGACCTGGACCGGGCCCAGCAGGCTCCCGGATGGGTGCGGGAGCTGAACGGGGACCACATGCCGGAGACCGAGGAGTACGGAATCTCCAGCATGGTCTTCCGCTCGGACCTCCCCTTCCATCCCGACCGCCTGTGGACGTTCGTCACCGACGGGCTCGACAGTGGCCGGTACGGACAGGTCCTGCGCTCCAAGGGCTTCTTCTGGCTGTCCACCCGGCCGAACGTGACCGGTCTCTGGTCGCAGGCGGGCTCCGTGGCCCGCTTCGAGCCGTCCGGCGCACGTCATTCCGGGACCACGCAGGGTCAAGAGCTGGTCTTCATCGGTACGGATCTGCGCGCGGAGACACTCCACGAAGCGTTGTCGGCATGCCTGATGTCCGAGGGTGAGGCCCGGCCTGCGGCCGATACCTTCCCCGAATGGAACACGTATGGCATCGACGACTCATGTGAGCACGAGCACCCGGACACCTTGGCAGCGCACCCCTGAACTCCGGGCCGGACGGTGGTCGCAGCCACGGCATCGTCCGGCCCGGCCCGTACCGCATACAAGTGGGCCCCGCCGAAGATGACTTCGGTGGACAGGGTCCATCTGTACCTGACTACAGGACTCCCCTTCACCAGAGGGGCGTCATTCGAGCAACGGGTCGGGCACCGCGGCCCACTCATCCCTGCCCTGCGCCAGCTTCTGATCGGTCAGCAAGACCTCGTTGAGGGCAAGCCTGATGGCCTGCCCATCGAGATCCACTGCGGGTGAGGGCAATCTCGTTGCGCCGCTCCCCGTAATAGTCGTGCCAGAACCACGACGCGAGGGTTCGCTCTGAGGTGTGGCGGCCTGCCAAGCGGGCGTTTCCTCCGGCTCCAGCCACTGGCCCGCCTTTCGCAGGTTCAGGTGCGCAACCGGCGGAGCGCCAGGTGACCGCAGAAATCGGGACGACTGGAAAGCCGCAGGTGGCCTCGGCTGCGTACGACTCTCCTCATGACGTTGGCGAGGGCGCCCGCCAGGCGTTGCGGGTGGGCGGGAGGGCGAGCGCGCCAGAGCACAAACGCAACGGAGGGTGTGAGGTGGGCGGATCCGCGCCGGATGCCGGGGGTCACCATGGGATCCAGGCGCGCCAGCCACTGTTCGCGGAAGTCGGCCGGTAGTGGATGGACAAAGCGCTTCTCGTCGGCGGACGGGTGCAGAAGCGGAGGGGTACCGTTGATCTGCTCGACCAGGGACGCCACACCTGACGCGTACCGGCTGTCGGCGTCTTTCTCCGCGGGCACATAGAGAACATCGGCGGCCTCAACTTGCCGTGCAGCAGCTTCGGCCCGCGTGAGCGGAGCTGTGCGGTCCCAGCCGTTCCACAGGCGAACGGTCTGGTGTACGCAACCGATGTCGGCCATGAACGGCGCTGGGTCGATAACGTCCAGGATGGGCGCCGCTGCGTAGTGGTCTCCGAGGGAAATCGCACCGCTTCGGGTGCGCCGGCACGCCAGCCTGCCTGGGGGAAGCTGACCGCCCAGATGGTGCACACGCTCGCGATGGAGGTGATGCTCCTCAATGAGCAGGTCGCCGATCTCGACAAGTTCATCGGGGCCCGGTTTCGCGAACACCTGCACTTCGACGTGATCACCAGCATGCCCGGCCCGGGCATCATCCTCGGCGCCGAGTTCCTGGCCGCCACCGGCGACGACATGGCCGTCTTCGGCGCTCCCCCGACCGCCTCGCCGGCTTCGGCGGCGTCGCACCGGTCCCGTGCGGCTCCGGGAAAATCAGCGGGAACCTGCGGCGACCGCAGCGATACAACCGACGGCTCCAGTGGGGGCTCTACACCTCCGCGTTGTTCAGCATCCGACGGTCCGAGGGATCTCGTCGGCTCTACGACACCACCCCCAAGCCGTCCTTTCCCTCGCCTGCCGCCGCGTTGAAGTCCTCTGGGCTCTCCTCCGCGATGGACGGTGCTACGAGTTCACGCCGCTGACCACCCTCGCGGCTTGACAGACAGCATTAGGAATCGATGACACAGCGCACTCCGATTTGCTCATTCTGCTGATAGGTGAGATTTGAACCAAAAGCGACCCACAGAACCGGGGTGCAGACGCCCGATCTCTAGCCTCCTGGGGTCTCAGGACCTTGGATCTCCTCAGAGGCCGCCAGGGCCGCACACAGGGGATTCTGGCGAGGTTGGTCGTACCTCAATCGCCGTTCGGGCCGGTCATATCGCCCGTACCTGTCATCGCAGCCTTGCCAAGGCCGAGCCGCTTGCCGCCAACGGAGCACTCGTCCTCTATAGTCCCGCCGAGGCCCTCTGAGTGTCCCTGCCGTGACCATGCTTCACGACAGTGCCACCGTCCTGGATGGTGAACGCCGTCGCCTATGAGGCGGCAGTCGCGGAGAATCCAGGTTTTCATGCGCGCGAAGACTCGCTCGACGCGGGCGAGGCGTCCTGCGAAGCCTTATGGGCACCAGCCCGGTCGAGGCATCCCCCGGGAAGAGCACAACTCCGCAGGTTGCACCACGGCGGCTACCACCGTGCTCCCCTCCCCCATCGGATCGTCCTCAGCCACCGGAGCTGAATGACCGGGCCCGCGACTACTTGCAGCGGCGTCTGACCGAGGGCAAGACACGCCGCGAGATCATCCGCTGCCTCAAACGCTACGTCGCGTGAGATCCACCGACATCTTGTCCCAGCGACCATTCCGACCGACCAACCCGGTCGCCCGGGAACGATGGTTGACATCCATAAGGCATCAAGCTCGCCGTCCTCTACGAGGCAACCGTCCTTGTAGCAGCCATCAACGAGTGGCTGTGCCCTTCGGCCATCACGCGGTGGGATCCACGTTTCACGTGTCCGGCAGATCGCTGCCGCAGAAGATGCAGACAAAGTCGTCTTCGCGCACAATGTTGTGCTCCTGGCAGCCGGGGCACCGGCGGAACACCACCTCGTGGGTGAAGCCGGACGGACGTTCAAGCCCTACGTCGTCCAAAGCACGAGCGACTTCCGACCAAAGCCGATGTCCGGGCAATACCCGGTGGACTGATTACTGATCTCGCTCCCGTCCCGCCGGTCCGCCTCGCGCACGAAACCGATCTCGCCGGCACTTAACACCACGGCTCCCCCGGCACAGGCCACGTGCTCGCTCCGTCGCGGCGCCAGCCGAAGCGCACCGTCCGCGCCAACCACGAAGGTGAACGGCTCGGCCAGCTCCGCCGCCGATTGCCCAGCAATCCAGACGCTGTATTCCGCTGCCGAGCTGATCCGGCACCCGCCGCTGCCAGGCCCGACCGCAGCCTTCAACTCGATCGGTCCGACGTATCGGTAACTCCGCTTCCAGCAATCACCTCAGCCACTCCAGCACCTCGGACACACGCCCGAGCGCGAAGACGTTGAACCGCGTCCAGTAGGGCCGGCCAGGCCGCGTTCGGGCTGCCGTCTCGATGATCGTTTCCAAGGGATTAGTGGTCGTAGGCGGTCAGTGAGCGCAGGACGAGCTGGCCGGTGTGGTCGTTGTGCCAGATCGCGGCGGTCGGCGCGAGGACGCGCTGCATGACGCGAGCTATCACGCCGACCGGTGTGCGGCCTCGGTGCTGTGCGAGGTTGAGCTGGCCCTTGCAGATCTCGTTGACCGACTCGATGACCTGCCGCAACGGTTTGAACAGCGGGGCCCCAGGCCGTTCCGGCTCGCCCTTGCGGACCGGCCGCAGCAGTCGAATGTCCTGCTCGGCCAACTGGTGCTCGAAGCCGCGCCCGAAGTAGTTCTTGTCGCCGATCAGCGTCTGTCCAGGCCGGGCGGCGACGAGGTGCGCTTCGGCGGCGAGCAGGTCCAGCAAGGTCTCGCGTTCGTCGGCCTTGGCCCCGGTCAGGGCGAAGGCGATGGGCAGGCCCTGCAGAGTGCACACCAGGTGCAGGCGCAGGCCCCAGAAGAAGCGACTGTGGCTGGCGCAGTACCCGTACTCTGCCCATCCAGCCAGGTCGGAGCGTTTGACGGTCTCGCGGGAGCGTCCGCACTCCACGGGCGTGGAGTCCACGATCCACACGTCGTCGCTCCATACAGAGGTGTCGGTGGCCAGGACCCGGGTCACCCGCCGCAGCAGCTCGGCTGCCTTGCGCAGGCGCTTGCTGTAACCGGGCTGCCGCGGCAGGTAGGGGAAGAGATGCCGCAGGTGCGGTGATGCCTTCAGCAGGTCGTCGGTCTTCACATAGAGAGCGGTGGCGAGGGAGTCCAAGTCTGGAGTCACAACCGAACTTTGGACTTCCTCGTTCCATGCGGGCAGCCGATCCGCTGAAATCGATCATTCAGGTGGTACGGCGGCTACTGCTCCTCGGCGGAGGGCCGCCGCACCTCAAAGTGGAAGCATCCGTACTCCAGTGCCCGGACGTGCACGAGCACCACGTCCGGGTCGCTGAACGCATCGTCGAAGGCTGCGTCGAAACCAGCCGTGGTGTCGACCGGAATCTCAAGAAGGCGGCCACCGGCGATATGGCCCTGGGCGTCATAGCGGCGCACGGTACGCAGGGCGCCCGGCCGGTCGAAGGGGTAGTTCTCGCCGAGGGTGAACCCGCCGCAGTCATCGGCGTGAATGAAGACGGGTCCCTGTTCGTCGTACGCGCCTGGAAGCGCACCCTCCGCGGCGGCCCAGCGTCGCAACGGAGCGTATGAAACAAGGGCAATCCGCTCGCTGAGCCTGATGGGGCGTAGGCAGCAGCGCAGCGGGGAGCCTGCGTCGTCGCGGGTCGCGATGTACGGGACGCAGGGACGGCCTGCGTCATCGGCAACACGCAGTTCCTTAAGGACGGCTGGATCAACGGGGAGCACGGAGTACCTGGTCATGCGCCCATGCTGGCTCGACGCACGAGTGTCTGCTGGCAGGAAACGGACGTCACGTTCGTGCGTGCCCGCCCATAAAGCTGACCGGAAACGACACACCCGCTGTACCCAGGCCCCTTACGATCCCCACCCCTTGGAATCGATCATCTAGCGCGAAGACGTTGCAGATTCCGACTACCTGGACACTGCGGCTCGCCATCGCTCCGGCGACCACTCGGCCGTCGGCGGACTCTCCAGTAGGCACGAAGGTATCTGGGTCGTCGAGTAATCCGGATCGGAACAGTGCCGCGTTGCCATCTCCGTCGTCCCAGGCGCGCACCCATACCTGCAGCATGTCCAGATCGCCCGCCGCGTCCCAGCCGAGATCCGGCGCCAGGGCGGGCGCACTTGCCTAGCGGTAGATCCGCTCTGCCTCAAACAACACCTGGAAGCCTGCCTCCGTCAGGGAGGTCGAGGTCCGCGACACTGTCCCTACTCGAGGTGCTGGGTGCGACGGTGTCGATCCACGACAGCAGCGTGACCCGGTCGGCGCCCGGCACCAGCGTTACCAAGTCGGGGTAATACAACGGCGTGCGAGACGAAGGGCCCAGGCATGTGCCCCGACCTCGCATGCCAAGCGATGTGATCGGCTCATCGCCGCGCACGACTCGGCGTCGTTGCGAGCGGCGGTCCGGACCAGGAACTGCCTCGGAGTCGTCCCGAGCGGAGATCATGACGAATCTGGCCCGCCGCGTCGAACGGTTTTCCGCTGCCTGCGCAAGAGGGGCGCTCCGTCCGTCAACCAACGGCTTGGACATCGCGGGCTCGTCTACAAGAGCACTGGTCGGGAACGAGAGCGAGATGCCGTGTCGGGTCGTAGGGCAGGCGGCTGCGGAATCGCCAGTACAGGGAGGCGAACAGGCGGGTCTGGACGACGGCTTCGGGAGAGGTGACCAGTTCGATCCGGTTCCTTCAAGCTCAGCGGGGATGGACTCCTGCCGGGTCTGGTCTGGTCAAGCATTGAGGAGACGAACTGGGCGGTCGTCAGTCTTCGGTGCGACCGGTAGATGTTCAACTAGGCAGGATGTCGCGCCGGCGTGGTGGGTGGTTGACCTCTGAGGCGTCGTTGACCTATCACGCCGTGATAGGTCCGCGGTTCTGACTCGCTTGTGCGGGTGGGACCCAGCTGAGGCGAAGAGCTATCACGGCGTGATAGCCCTTCACGGCAAAAAACTTGTCTAGCTAACGCGTGGTGTACCAAATCGATCTCTCGCGTTAGTAGAGTGACGGACTATGACATCACCTGACAGCAGTGGCGACCGCGAGAAGGTCGTCTCCAAACTGCCCTCTTGGCTCCGCCAGGAGTTGAAGATCCGTGCTCTCCAACACAGCCTCGACATGCAGGACGCCGTGGAAGCCGGCGTGGCAGCGTGGCGCGGTCTCGGATCCAACCTCAGCCCCATCGACACGAGCGGCGCCGAGTCCTTCGCGACCTTCCTGCCGGCCGACCTTTGGTCAGGATTTCGCGCCGACTGCAAACACCGAGGCGTATCCCTGATCCAGGGACTCGCGCAATCCGTGCAGATGTGGCTCGACATCAATCCCGCACCGGCCGTGAAGCGCCCCGAGATCGTCCGCCGCTTCATCGTCTGCAACCAGAAGGGTGGGGTCGGTAAAACCGCCATCACCGCCGGCACCGGAGAAGCTCTCGCGGAGTCCCCCACCGCGCTGGTACCTGTACGCATCTCCAAGCACTTCGCAGCTCTACTCACCCAGGACGAAACCAACACTCACGACCCGCTCACCCTCGAAGACCTCCCCGGCCTCGGCCAACGAGTACTGCTCGTCGACTTCGACCCCCAAGGCCACCTCACCCGCCAACTCGGCCAAGAACCCCTCCCCATCGACGGGGACTCCCTCACCAATCACATGGCCGGAGACGGCAAGGGTGAACTCCGCGACCTCATCGTCCCTATCGACGAAGAGCGCTTCGGCGAACGACTCCATCTCCTGCCAGCATGCACCGACGCCTTCCTCCTCGACGTACGCCTCGCATCCGTGCGAGCACGCGAGGCCTCCCTGGAACGCGCCCTGTCCCCCATCGAGGCCGACTACGACGTCATCCTCGTCGACTGTCCCCCCAGCCTCGGCCTGAGCATGGATGCCGCTACCTACTACGGACGACGACGCCCTCAGGAATCCCCCGGCAACTCCGGCGCCCTCATCGTGGTCCAAGCCGAGGACAGCAGCGCCGACGCCTACGGACTCCTCACGTCACAGATCGAGGACATGCGCGCTGACCTCGCGCTCGACATCGACTACCTCGGACTCGTCGTCAACCACTACGACGCCCGCCGCGGCTACATCGCCACGTCCTCCCTGCAGTCCTGGATGGACATAAAGGATCCCCGAGTCGTCGGCGTCATCGGAGACCTCAAAGAACAGAAGGAGGCCGTCCGCGCCAAGCGACCCCTCCTCGCCTACGCGCCCCGCTGCGACCAATCAGTCGCGCTGCGCGCCCTCGCCCGGGAGATCAGCAAGTGAGCAAAGCCAAGGATCTCGGTGCCGGAGCCTCTTTCGCTCAGGCCCGCCCCATCAGCGCCCGCCGCGCCGCCATCGGTGCCGCCACTGGCGCGGCCACCGACGGAGTTCCCGACCCCACAGAACTCCCCCTCGGAGTCATCAGCCAGAACCCCGACAACCCGCGTGAAGAACTCCGCGACCTTGACGGACTGGCCGACAGCATTCGAGAGATCGGCCTCATCAACGCGATCACCATCGCCAGCGTTGAGGCATACCTCGCTGAACGCCCGGACCGGGCAGATGACCTCGACGTAGGCGCTCGCTTCATCGTCATCGATGGCCATCGCCGACTCGAAGCCGCACGACTTGCCGGCGCATCGACGATTCGGGTCAGCGTCGAAAACGCGCTCGTCTCCACCGACGAATCCCTACTCGAAGCAGCTTTCGTTGCAAACGTTCACCGCGACGACATGAACCCTCTCGAGCAGGCCCAAGCGCTGCGCAAGCTCGTCGAGTTCTACGGTTCGCAGAACAAGGCAGCCAAGAGGCTGGGTATCGGCCAGTCCACCATCTCCTCGAAGCTGTCGATCCTCGACCTCGCACCCGAGCTACAGGCGGACCTTGTTGCCGGACGTCGAAAGATCGAGCACGTGCGGAACTTGGCCAAGCTGGCCCCAGAGGAGCAGCGGGAGAAGGCGGATGCCCGAGCGACTGCTTCCGCTCAGCAGAAGTCCTCGATCCTGTCCGGCGGGGGAGTGGTTCCGGAGGTTGTCCGGACGCAGCCTGAGGCACCGACTCCTGCCCCCATCACGTCGGAGGACCAGCCAGAGGTATCACGCCGTGATAACTCCGATGCCTCAGCTGTCCCTGAGGAATTGCCTGCCCAGCGCGCTGAAGCCGACGACCAGCAGGCGGACGCTCCGGAGCTTACACAGGGGGATCCGAGCCTCGCTCACCTCGCCCGCGGGACCAAGATGCCGTGGCACGACGGTGATGCCGTGGCAGAACTCGTACTACAGAAGATGGACGACGAGCAGCA
>NZ_JBEOVL010000055.1:11609-44371 GCF_040295485.1 Streptomyces sp. NPDC002793
AGGACAGCTGGCCCCGCGTACGTGCGAAGTAGCCGCCAGGCCAGCACGAGCGCTGTCCTGTCAGAACGCTCAGGCCGACCGTATGCGCAGTGGGCTGATGTCGCGACCGCGCTGGAGGAAAGCCGCGGGCAATGCGAGGTGCCCGAAGGCCGTGCGACCGACGCAGCCGTCGCGCTCGCGCTGCTCCAGGTCGCACGTCACGTCCAGGAGAGTGCTCTGCTGCTTGCTACCTGTACGGCCAGCACTCGCACCGCACCAGAGTGAAGTCCACCAAGGTTCCGATCAAAGCGTATTGAGCACACAGACTGGGGCCGTTGTGCTGCTGCATCGGTGTGTGTGGGGGAGTGCGGGGCGTGGCTGCATGTGCGGGCGGCGCAGGTTCTCCCTGACCGACAACAGTCCTTAGCTCGGCGTGCTCCTGGTGGTGGGCGTGCCAACGCTCCAGCAGTGCGCCGCCGCGCGTCCACCGACTGGAGCGCCTACCTCGAAGCCCGCCGGTTCAGCAGCAGGTCGACCTGAGCCCTCCGGCCGTTTTTGCGTCAACTCCGGGCAGGGCACGCTATCGACCAGGTAACCGACAACCCGTCACCGCCCGGCTTGCGGTAGAGGTGGTCCCATGATCACCGCTGCAAGGTGGTGTCGAACCGCCATATGGGTGGGGCGGATCAGACGTGGCAGCGCACGTTGACGAGCAGAGTCTCGGCGGGCAGCGCGATGAGATAGGCCTGAACCCTCTCGTGTTCCATGCCGAAGTCCGGCTCGTGGACGCATTCGAGGGGACCGTGGCATGCGCCGTGCAGGGGAGCATCACCAAGTTCGTACCACCACCCGCTGAGCGTCAGCACGTTGCGCCGGGGCAGCAGGCTGAACTCGTAGGTCCTGGCGTATTCCTCGCGGCTGCGTTGTCCGATTCCGACCGGGGCCCAACCAAAGAAAAAGTGGTCGGCGATGTCGGGCCGGGCAAGTTCCGGCGCTACATCCGCCCAGGCGCGGACGGCCGGCTGCGCCCGGTAGTCGGCGGCCTCCCCTGATGTCTCGTACGAGTCCCTGTTCCCTCCGGCGGCCAGGTGACGGTAGAAGAACACTGATTCGTCGTCCGGGGCCAGGTGGCGGGAAACCATCTCCTGCCAGCGATCCCACACCCGACCCGCGTGGTCAGCGGCTTCCGCCCGGAGGGCGTCGCGGAAGTCGATCAGTCCCCGCGGCCCTCCCGCGCACTCCCCGGGCAACGCGGGCTCCAGCGAACCGTCCCAGCGCGGGCGATCAGCGGTCAACCGCGGATCGCCCTCATGACCCGCCAGCACCGGCAAGCCCAAGAAACCGCAGATCCGATAGCTGTCCCACACATCCCGCTCCACGGCGCCCACACCGTCACTCACAAACGGTGCCATCGCTTCCGCGACCGCCTCGTCCACCCTCGTCGCAGCCGAACCGGGCAGGCATACGGTGATCGACATTCCAGCCATCCCGGGATCGTATGCACCAGGTTCGCCACACGCCACCTCATTGTCCGGTAGCGGGCTCAGCGCAACGGGGCGCGCTCAAGGGCGTTCATAAGCTGGACAATGAGCGTCTCGAACTACCTGTCTCCGAGGCGAATACCGCACAACTGGAATGACGCTCCCCGCCAGCTGGCGCTTACAACTTAACCGCCGAGCGACGCGAGGCCTACGCCAATGACCTCGGGGCCGAAGGCTCGCTGGTCGCGGTCACCGCGAAGAGCAACCGGTCCAAGTCCGACAAGGACCCCGCCGTATGGCTGCCGCCGGCAGACGCCGAACACTGCACCTACGGCGCGGATTGGCCCGGCACCAAACTTCGTTGGGGCCTCACCGCTGTCCAGAAGGAACGCGCTGCCCTGCTCAAGCTCGCCAAAGCCTGCCCCGACACCACCGTGCAGTACGAGGTCGAAAGTAGAGACACAATCAGGCGTCTCCCTACACCTCTTCATGGATGTCAGTCGCAGGGGAGAGGATGACGGTATGACACCGCTGCCGATCACCGTGCCGGCGTCCCTCCTGGACGTCCACCGTCTCGCCCCTGAAGCCGGCGGATGGGGGTTCAGGGCCGATCATGCGGTGGCGACGGCAGCTGGCGACACCTACGTGCTGACCGGCCTGCGCCGCTACCGCGGGCACGCAGCCGGCTCGGCCGACCCCGCCGAGCAGAATTTCGGCTACCAGCTGATCACCCGCCACGGCTCCGACGGCAAGCCCACCGCAACCGCCGTGTTCGGACAGGCGGTGCCGGGCGGTAGCCCCTCGGCCATACCGGAGAGCGACGCGACGACCCTGGCCATCCTCCCCGACGGCGCGGTCGCCGTCAGCTCCAAGCCCGGCAGCACCCACCTCCTGTCCCCGGACCTGGACGAAATCACCACCTCCTGGCCGATGTCCAGGAGCTGGGAGACCCAGCAAAGCCCCGGGGACGACCCGTTCGCCGCGTCGATCGCCGTCACCCCCGCAGGTCGGCTGCTGTGCATGACCTCCGAGTACGGGCTCAGTAACTGGGCCGGCGCCCACCCCAACATCGTCGCCGTCTCCGAACCCGGCACCGCCCTCGTCCCGGGCAGCAAGCCCGTGCTGCGCGCCATCGCTACCCTGGACGCGCGCACCGACGGCCAGAACGACGCCGACTCGTACGCGCACGTGCGGTACGGCGACAAGCCTGTTTGGCGCGGCAACCGGCCATCGCCTTCCTTGACCGAGGCCCTTTCGGAGCTCACCGGGACCAGCGGCAGCCTCCATGGCTACCTCGACTCCAAGATGACCCGCCCCGCAGCGCTCGGCGACGACCTGTTCATCGTCCCGGTCTTCGGCAAGACCTACCGATCGACCAACCGGGGGCAGGAATTCAGCTTCGCCCTCGTCGACGACCGCGGGGTGCTGAAGGGCCGGCTGGGAGGCCTGCACCTGCATGGGGACAGCCCCTTCACCGGCTTCGACTTCACCGTCGTCGCCGACCCGTACCGCGCCCGTGCCTTCCATCTCAACCGCTACGGCCTGTACGCGTGGAGCGCCGACGGGGCGCTGCGCGCCCGGGTTTCCACTTCGGAGAAGCCCTTCAAACCTCTCGTCCACTTCGCCCTGCTGGAGTGCACACCCGCAGGGGAACTCCTCCTCGCACACCGCAAACAACACCTGCTGCTGAGGGTGCCCGTGCCGCGTCGCCTGAACGACCTGGCGGAGACGGTGGAGGCCGCGCTGAAGGGTTACGGGCGCGAGCGCACCGCGCTGAAGAGGCAGTACGCGCCCGTGAACTGGCTCTGGCCGGACAGCGCGGCCATCGTGAACCATCTCTGACAATCCAGCACCTCGCTCGCCGTACGGGCCGCAATGTGGCCGATGGTGCGGTGGCCGAGGGCGTGCCCGGATGCCCCTCGGATCGTTGAGTGCGGTGGTGCCGCCTGTACTTAACGGCTGTGACGGCGCCCGGCTGAGTGCCGCGCCGGCCCCACGTCTGGCGCGGACGGGTAGGCCCAAGGCGCGCTGCGTCGTTCACAGCCCAGGAGGCGGTACGCCCGCCGGGATGACGCCGGAAACGTGGGGCCGGCTGGGAGAGCACGAGCATGACTACATATCCGCGGAAGCGCCCTGTCCGGCGCAGCGAGATGCCCCAAGGACCAGAGCAGCCTGAAGGACTGCAGGAAGCCCGCAACTCGCTGCTGCCCCTGCGCGATGCGCAGACTGCTGAGCCGGACCGACAGCCGCGAGGCGGAGAAGTGCCTGAGGAATCGCTCGCACTGGTGAGGCACCACAGCCGGGCCATCACCATGTACCTCGGACGGGCCCAGAGTGTCGGCAGCCTCCATGAGGAATCGATGACCGAGTGGCGTCGCCTCGTCCTCTACGCGCTGACCGACGCACTCGCCCATAACCACCTTCTCGTCGGCACGATCGCGGCGTATCTCCAGCGTGAGAATCTCGACCCTGACCTGCTACGCCGCTACCTCCAGTCCCCGGATCCCGACCGGTACATCAGTCGCGCAGCCGTGCAACATCTCGACGGTCTCACCGACGCCCGGCCGGAAGAGCCGACGGAGTCGACGTGGACCCATGTCGGTCGGCGCATCGCTCGCGAACTTCGCTGACCCTCACGTACGGCAGCACTCGTGCCGCGGAGACGCTGCGCCGGATCCGACGGCCCGAAGCCCAGCACGGACGACAGATACCTGTCCGGTTTCCCGTCACCGTGCCGGAGAGCCAGACCCGCGGATACTCGTGTGCGCCCGCCCTCTCGGTTCAGTGAGGGGGACGGGCGCCGGAAGAAGGCGTCAGATGAGGTTCTCGGCCGCCTTCACCAGCACGGCAGTGCTCGCCTCGATGTCGTGGCTCATGGTGAGTGCCTGACGCGGGAGTTGCGCGAGGCGATCGGCGAGATCCTTACTGGGAGTCTCGGCGGGGAGGAGCCCGAAGACGTCCGGGTATCGGTCCTCGGTGCTCGCCGTAAAGAAGTCGTCGGCCGATACGCGGCGAGACCCGGGAATGAGTGCGGGTTCGGCGTCCGGGACGATCTGCGGGAAGAGGATTCCGGCCGCGTGGCCCTCAGCCGCCAGCTTCAGGCCGAGCCACGAACTGAGCTGGTCGGGGAAGAACTGCGGTTTCATCTTCCCGGGGCGGCCACAGATCGGCCCATCCACGGTAGGGCGTGCAGGGCGGTGCGCGGCCAAAGCAGCTAACCCGCTCGTCAGATCACCGTGTGTCAGCCGCCGGGGGTCGGCCGGACGAGACCGCTCTGGTAGGCGATCACGACCAGTTGCGCCCGGTCGCGTGCGTGGAGTTTGGACATCGCGCGGGAGACGTGGCTGCGCACGGTCAGGGGGCTGAGGACCAGCTGGTCGGCGATCTCATGGTTCGACTTGCCCAGCGCGGCGAGTGCCATGATCTCGCGTTCGCGTTCGGTGAGCAAGGTGAGGCGTTGCGGCGCGGTGAGGGGTACGTGGTCGGCCGGAGTGGCCAGGAAGCGGGTGATCAGGGCACGGGTGGCCGTGGGTGAGAGCAGGGAGTCACCCGCGGCCACGGTGCGGATGCCTTCCAGGAGGACGTCGGCCCCGACGTCCTTGCCGAGGAATCCGCTCGCTCCGGACCGCAGGGCCATGGCGACGTTCTCGTCGTTCTCGAAGGTGGTGAGGATCAGGACCCGGGTGCTCGACAGTTCGGTCCGGGCGCAGATGTCGGCCGTGGCAGCCAGCCCGTCGGTGCCGGGCATGCGGATGTCCATGAGGACGATGTCGGGGCGGTGTTCGAGGGTGAGTTCTACGGCCTGCTGACCATCGGCTGCCTCCGCCACGACGGTCATGCCGGGGTCGGAGTCGATGAGGATGCGGAAGGTGGCCCGGAGCAGAGCTTGGTCGTCGGCGAGCAGAACGCGGATGGTCATGAAGTGCTCTTCTCGGAGCTGGGAAGGGGGAGCGTGCAGGCGACTTCGAAACCGCCTCCGGGCTGCGGGCCGGCGTGGAAGGTTCCGCCCGCCGACAAGGCGCGTTCGCGCATGCCGAGCAGCCCGTAGCCACGGCTGGGGCCGGCCCAGTCGGCAGCGGCCGCAGGGTGTGTGCCGGCTTCGTTGGTGATGGTCAGTGTCAGGTCGTGAGGGGTGTAGGCCAGCCGGACCCGTGCGGAAAGTGTGACGGCGTGCTTGGTGATGTTGGTGAGTGCTTCCTGGACGATCCGGTAGGCCGTGAGGTCCAGGCCGGGCGGGAGCGGTCGTGGCTGGCCCTCGCGGGTGACCAAGACGTCCAGGCCCACTGACGCGCAGGTTTCGACGAGCTGTGGCAGCTGTTCCAGGACCGGTGCGGGAGCCAGCTCCTGGGAGTCGGTGTCCTGACGCAGCAAGCCGACGGCGGCCTTGAGCTCGCGGAGGGCCGAGGCGGTTACTTCCGGCAGTTTCTCGATCATGGCAATGGCCTGGTCGGGACGGGTCCGGGCCAGATGTGCGGCGGTGCCAGCCTGGGCGTTGGCGAGCGCGAGATGGTGGGCGACCACGTCGTGCAGTTCGCGGGCGATACGCATGCGTTCCTGGATCACCCGTCGGCGCGTCTCTTCTTCCCGCTCCTGGGTGGCGTGCTCGGCGCGGGCAACGGCGTACTCGCGGCGCACGCGCACATAGCTGCCAAAGAAGGCGGCCGTCAGGACCCAGGCTGTGGGATTGACCAGGCCGAGGATCCACTCGTGCGGAGAGTCGGTGGCGATGAAGCCGGTGAGTGCGATTCCGGCTGCGGCTGCGACGGCACTGTACCAGGTGGTCCTGCGATCGGGACGCAGGCTCACCGTGTACTGCGCGACCAGCATCGGGCCCATGAGTAGCGGCGTCATGAGGTAGCCGATGAATCCCTCGGCCATGATGCACGCCGTGGTCACCAGCAGTACGACAAGAGGGTGGCTGTGGCGGCGCAGCAGGACGGCGCAGGCGACGGCGGACAGCGCGAGGCCAGGCCACAGGACGAGCGACTCCTGGGCCGCAACGGTCCGGGTGAGGAAGACACCGCCCACGGTGAAGGCGAGCAGCAGGCTCGTGGTCACCACGTGGACCGCGTGGGGGTGGTCGGCGGCGCTGCGCTTCCATTGTTCAGTCATCGTCGTACTCCGGGGTGAGACCAGCCGGTTCAGGGTGACAGACGCGCCGCGACGCCGTGCAACGGCGTCGCGGCGCGTCTGGGGACCGGCTTCGGGTCAGACGGTGCGGGCTGGCTCGCGCGTGCGAGCCTCAGCACCCGTCGCAACGGATGCCTGTGTCGGGGAGGTGAGTGCGGCGCCCTCGACGTCGACTCGGGGCAGTGCCTTGTCGAGCCACGGGGGCAGCCACCATGCCTTGTCCCCCAGCAGGGCGAGTACGGCGGGCACCAGAGCCATGCGGACGACGAAGGCGTCGAAAAGGACCGCGACAGCGAGACCGAACCCGATCGTCTTGATCATGGACTCTCCGGACGCGATGAAGCCGGAGAACACCGCCATCATGATCACGGCCGCGGCGACGACCACGCGGGCGCTGTGCCGGAAGCCGCTCACCACGGCCTGGCCGGGACGCTCACCGTGGACGTACGCCTCGCGCATACGGGCCACGAGGAAGACCTCGTAGTCCATGGCCAGGCCGAACACGATGCCCACCAGGAAGATCGGCATGAGACTCATGATCGGGCCGGTCTGCTCCACGCCCAGCAGTTCGGCGCCCCAGCCCCATTGGAAGACCGCAACGACCGTACCGAGCGAGGCGAGTACCGACAGCAGGAATCCGAGAGCCGCCTTGATGGGCACGAGAATCGAGCGGAAGACGATCAGGAGCAGCAGCAGGGACAGCAGCACGATAACGGCCAGGTACGGCACCAGGGCGTCCTGAAGGGCCTGTGCGACGTCGATGTTCATCGCCGTGCTGCCGGTGACCTCGAATGTCGCCCTGGTGTCCGCCTCCAGCTTGGGACGCTCCGCCCGAATGTTCTGAACGATGTTCTTCGTGGCCTCCTCATTCGGGCCGGTAGCTGGCACCGCAGAGAAGAGTGCGGCGTCCCCGGCCTCGTTGAACCGCAGGGGCGTGACGGACACGACGCCTTCGGTGTCCTTGATCTGTTCGGCCATCGTCGCCGCGGCCGCCCGCGGGTCCGCGGCTCCCTTGATGTCGGCGACGATGGTCAGCGGTCCGTTGAAACCCGAGCCGAAGCCGTCGGCCAACGCGTCGTAGGCGCGTCGCTCCGTCGTCGAAGTGGGCTTCGCCTCATCGCCGGGCATGCCCATCTCCAGCTGGGTGGCGGGCAGCGCCAGGGCTCCGAGAGCGGCCACACCGAGCAGAAGGACCGCCACGGGCCGCCTCATCACCAGCCGCGCCCACTGGGTTCCCCAGTTGACGGCGGTGCCGGAGCGGCGCCCCGCGCCGCTCCCCCGCTTGCCGGGCTTGCGGACCCTGCGGGACAGGACGGCGTTCGGCCACATCCCGAGCAGCGCGGGCACCAGGGTCAGGGCGACCAGGACGCCGACAGCGACCGCTCCAGCGGCGCACAGACCCATCTTGGTCAGCATCGGTACGCCGACCACTGAAAGGCCGGCGAGCGCGATGATCACGGTCAGACCGGCGAAGACCACGGCGGAACCGGCCGTGCCGACCGCGAGGCCCGCCGCTTCCCGCGGGTCGTGTCCGTTGGCGCGCTCCTCCCGGTAGCGGGAGACGACGAAAAGGGCATAGTCGATGCCGACCGCGAGCCCCAGCATCGAGGCGAGCGTGCCAGTGGTCATGGACAGCCCCAGTGCGCTGCCGAGAGCGAGGATCGCGCCCATGCTGACACCGACGCCGATGACGGCGGTGAGCAGCGGCAGCCCGGCCGCGGCCAGGGAGCCGAAGGTGATCAGCAGGACGACGGCGGCGAGGGCGATGCCGATTGCCTCGGCCGAACCCCCTGCGGCCGGCTGCGAGGCGAGAGCGGTGCCGCCCACCTCTACCGTGAGTCCCGCTTCGCGGGCCTGGGCAACGGCCTTTTCGAGGCTGTCCTTGCTGGCTTCGGTCAGGTCGTCAGCCTGGACCTTGTAGTTGACCGTGGCGTACGCGGTCGAGGCGTCCTTGCTGACGGCGTGGGCCTTGAAAGGGTCGACGGCGCTGTCCACCTGTGCGCCATCGACGACCGCGGCCACCAGCTTGCCGATGGCGGCCTGGTTCTCCTCGGCCGTCACCTTCTCCCCGCCGGGGGCGATAAAGACGATGCGGGCGTTGGCGCCCTTGGCGTCCGAGCCTGGGAATCGCTCACCGATGAGGTCGAACGCCTTCTGGGCCTCGATGCCGGGCATGAACGACGTGCCGTCGTCACCCGCGGCCGGGGCCGTGGCGGCGCCAAGACCGACACCACCGAGGACCACCACCCACAACAAGGTCACGAGCCAGCGCCACCGGAAGGCGGTTCGGCCCAGTCGGTACAGGAATGTAGCCACGAGAAAGGTCGCTCCAAAGTGGGTTCTCAGGTAGGACCCAAGGCTGTCCTGCCAGGTGCCGCCGGAGCATCGTGCCGGTGCCGTGACCTTGTCCTCGTGGCCGTGCAGCAGGCAAGGGCCGTCCTCCTGCGAGACGAGGACGCCGTCCTCCTACCTGAGGATGACCGCGAGGCGAAGAAGATCGGCCACGGCATCTCGTCTGGGCGGCAACCCGGCCCGGCCGGCGGGCCCGTCAGCACTCGGCGAGGACGCCGGCGTTCGGTCCTTCGCTCCGTCGTCGTCCTCGTCGTCGTCTAGCCCGGGGGCGTCCGGGTCGCGCAGCGATCGCAGGCTCCCGCCGTCCAGGACGGACGGGGTGAAGCTGTAGCGGCCGAGCACGCTGAGGTTCTTGTGCTTCAGCGGCGACAGGCATGAGACATCCTCGTCGCGGATCTCGTGGCCCTCGGCCCGCAGCTGGGCGACGGCAGCGTCGATGTACTTCGTGGTCCACAGCACGATGGCGTTGAGGACCAGGCCGAGCGAGCCGAGCTGGTCCTCCATGCCGTCGTGCCTGGTGGATGTTGCCGCGCTTGCCGTAGCGCACGTCCCGGGCGAGATTGGGGCGGACTCCTGCACGGTGAGTCGTCGACCGAGTCGACCACGGCAAGCAGGTGCAGGGCCTTGGCGATCCGCCCGTACTCGGCGAACGCCTGCCCCAGCGGAGTGGGCCGTCCCTTCCGGCCGAACATCCCGCAGCAGGCGCGGACCTGGTTGGTGACCAGGGAGTCGGCCGCCCGCAGCATGTCCGGCCAGTGCGTGATCACCCTGTTCAGGTTGACCGGTTGCAGGCGATGTCCTCGCACGGCGCTGAGACCTGCACCTCGACCACCATCTCCGCCAACGGGATCCTGACCGCCAAGCACTGCGTCGGCGGCGGTGGACTGGCTTCCGCATCGGCAGCCTCGACCAGCGACCGGCAGACCACGACGGCGTACACGAACATGACCGCCTACCGCTCGTGGATCCGGTCCGTGGCGGGGGTCTGACCTCCCCCCGCCCGTTCGCTTTCCGCGCCCGCCCTCGTCGCACCAGGGGCGAGCGCGTCCGCGTCCAGGATCCGGACGCCCGGGCAGGAGCATGGTGGCTACATCTACCGTTCACTGGTGAAGGACGGCGTCGCGAGTGAAGGAGCTCCTGTATGGCCGGACAGCCAGCACAGTCCCAGGTGAACGGTCCCGAGGCCGCCGTCCTCCTCCTCGAAGACGTGAGCGTACGCCGCAACACCACGGACCAGCTGATCCTCGACGGGATCGACTGGACAGTCCAGCAGGGAGAGCACTGGGCGCTGCTGGGGACCAACGGGGCAGGGAAGACCACCCTGCTGCGGCTGCTCGGCGCCTTGATGCACCCCACGACCGGAAGTGTGGAGGTGCTGGGCAGCCGGCTCGGCCGGGTGGACGTGCGGGAGCTGAAGGCCCGCATCAGCCACGTCACCTCGGCCCAGCGGGTGCCGCAGGAACTCAGCGTCCACACGGTCGTGCTCACCGGGCACAGCGGCACGGTGCAGCCGCTGTGGCGGACGTACGACGACGAGGTCCGGCTCCGAGCCCACGACCTGCTGACGGAGCTGGACATCAAGGAACTGGCGGACCGGCCGTACAGCGTCTGCTCCGGCGGGCAGCGGGCGCGCGTCCTGATCGCCCGGGCGCTGATGGCCGATCCGGCGCTGCTGCTCCTGGACGAGCCGTTCAACGCCCTGGACCTGCCCTCCCGCGAGGACCTCGTGGAGGCCATGCACCAGCTGGCGGAGGGGCGCCCGCACCTGGCCACCGTGACGGTCACCCATCACCTGGAGGAGCTGTCCCCGGCCGTCAGCCACGCGCTGCTGCTGCGGGAGGGCCGGATCCTGTCCAGGGGGCCGGTGCGTGAAGTGCTGACCGATCCCCTGCTGACCGCCTGCTTCGGCCGCGACATCACGGTCACCCGGCGCAACGGCCGCTGGTCGGCCTATTCGGGCCGACGGGCCCAGGCCTAGCTAGCGCCCCGCCGCGAATCAGGCTGCAAAACAGGAGTGCCCAGGCACCACCGGTGCTGCTCCCGGAACGCCTCCAGGCGCTCTATGCACCCCTCGCGTTCCGCGGCGGTAAAAACGTCCTGCGCGTCCAGCGCCACGGCCGGGGCCGGTTCCTCCACCGAGGTTTCCTACGGGGCGGGGGAGGTGGGCTGCTGGAGGTGGGCAAGCAGCATGGCACTGGAGGCGGCGCGCCCCCGCCCGGCGGTGGCGGTGGTATCGGCGATGCGCAGCAGGTAGCTGGCGACCTCGCGGACACCGGCGAACCAAACGTCCTCGAACCGCTGCTCGGACCCGTGCGGAGAGCTGCTCTCGGAGATCCAGGTGTGGCACCGGCCACCGCCCCGGCCTCCAGCTTCACCACGCTGTCGTCGGCCTGCTCGCGCCCGATACCGGCGGCGGCCAGGGCCTGGCAGCATGAAACGCGCGTCGGTGGCCTCGTGCTCATGGCGGCTGATGCGGGCCAGTTCCTGGCCGTATCTGGGGAAGCGCTGGCAACGAAAAAATGCCCATCGCTCTCAGGTCAGCCCTCTCAGCCGGTCACCCGAGCCTGCCAGGGGAAAAGACGCCTGCTTGGGCGGCGTGGCCCGCAGGCGCGTGGCCCGCGCCGATCCCACCACGCTCGTCTTGCCACTCACGGTTCGTAACGACGCGGGCGCTTCTGTCGAACCAGGGAGCGCGGGTAGCTTCACGCCGTGCCTTTGCGCGGGGGCCACTGCACCGCGAACAGTGCCTTGCAGAAGGGGGGAGGCGCAGACTCGTTCAGTCCCTCCCTTGTTAAGTCCCTCCGCAAAAGAGCAGGTCAGAGCATTATGCCAGAGCTCGAAGGGACTGAAGGGACCGAAACTCCCTGTTCCAGCTGCGTGCGCGCGTGCGTATGTGCGCGTACGTAAGAGGTACCTCTTCATATCCTGGTGCGCTGATAACTACGAAAATGAGTCCCTTCAGTCCCTCCGACCCAGCCCACAAGTGCCCTGACCTGCATAAACACCTCCGGGACTGAGAAGGGACCGTTCAGTCCCCTGCCCCTTGCAGGCATTCGGTCCCTCAGGCGGCCGCCTGAGGGACCGACAGCTCCGCCCGCGACCGGCATCAGGGACTGAGGGACCGAAGGGACTGGTTTTTCGATAAGTGCCCATGCCTCCCGCAGAGCGGCACCCCCATCGGCTAGGCTCTCTCTGCTATAAGGGAAACTCAGTCCCTTCAGTCCCTCAGTCCCTCGTGCTGTCCTACCTGACCAGGTAAAACGTCCGGGACTCAGTTGACAGACCCTGCCTGGCCACACAAGAGGAACGGATCGACGAACAGTGCAGCGCCCCGCCGACACCGCCTCGTCCGGAGTCGCGCAGCAGCCACGTCCTGCGGACGTGGCCCGCTGGCTTGCAGGCCGCCAGTGGCCGGTTCACCCACTGGCCCCGGGACGCAAGACGCCGGCGGCCAACTGCGAGCAGTGCCGCACACGTAGCCACGAGCCCTCAGACTGCCCTTGTCATGCACGAGGCTTGTGGTGTCACGGCTTCCACAGCGCGACCACCGAGTTCACCCGCATCGCTGCCTGGTGGGGGAGGGAGCCCCGGGCAGGCGTCGGTGTGTCCTGCGGACCGGCGCATCTCGTGGTCCTGGACGTCGACGCCCATGCTGCACAGGTTCCGGCCCGCGATCGGCTCCTGCCAGGCATCCGTATCCCGGAGCAGGTCGATCTGGCCGGGCTCGCTTCGGGGTTCGACACGCTGGCCCTTCTCGCCGCTTACCGGCAGGAACCCAATCCAGCCGAGGACGAGACCACTCTGCGTGTCCGCACTCCGTCCGGCGGGCTGCACATCTGGTACCTCAACCCCGAGCCCGCAGTGCGCTATCGCTGCTCCACCGGATCCAGTCCCAGGACCGCCCTCGCCTGGCAGGTCGACGTACGAGCCCACGGTGGATACATCGTGGCCCCCACCACTCGCACCACAGCGGGCGTCTACACGTCCCTCGGGACCGTACGGGAGCCCGCCCCCCTCCCCGCGTGGCTGGCAGCCGAACTGCGGCGCACAGGCCACGTCATACAGGCCTCCCCGGTTCCCGGTCCGCGGCCGCACAAACAGGCCCGCCCCACGAGGCCCGGCGCCGCGCAGGCGCTCTTGCAATCGCTCGTCGAGACCGTTCGTCAATGTGTCGACCAGGCCGAAGGGACAGGCTTCACGGAGAAACTCAACCGAGCGGCATACACGGCAGGAGGGCTCGCCGGAGCAGGCCATCTCAACCAGGCCGAAGCCCGTCAAGAGCTGACAGAAGCCGCTCACTATGCTCGTCCCCACCAGACCCGCCGTAGTGAGACGATCATCGACGCAGCCCTTTCCGCAGGCGCCAGTCGCCCGTTCCACCCCAAAGGACTCGCATGAGTAGCGCCGAGAACAGCCGCTTCGACGCGGCTGCCGCCGCTCAGCAGATGCTCGACATCGAGGCTGCGGCCCCGGCGTGGGTGCCCCCTCAGCAGGTGCAGCCGCCAGCGGCTGCCGATACACCCACCTTGCTGCCTCCGATACTCACCGACCGCGGTAACGCGAAGCTCTTCGCCCAGCTCTACAGTGACCAGTTCCGCCATGTCGAAGGCCTCGGCTGGTACTGCTGGGACCAGTTTCGGTGGAAGCGGGTCGGAGGCGAGAAGGCCGCACTCTGGGCCGCCGGTGACATGGCCGAGCAGATGTCCGCCACCGATCCCCGCGGCATCTTCAGTGAGCGCGAGATCGCCCAGCACCGACGGCGCACCATGTCCACGAGCGGGATGAAGGCGCTGCTGCACCAGGCGAAAGCCGCGCCCGCGCTCAGCCTCGACCCCGATGTGCTCGACGGCGACGCCTACTCCCTCTGCACCCCCGCGGGCGTCGTCGACCTCCGTAACGGCCACCTGCACAAGCCCGATCCACTCAGAGACCTCCACTCGCGCGCGACCAATGTCGCCCCCCAGACGATGCCCACCCCGCGGTGGCACGCCTTCCTGGAAGACACCTTCGGCGACGACGCCAAGGGCCGGGAAATGACCGACTTCCTGCACCTGCTGCTCGGGTACTCCATCACCGGCGATGTCGGCGCGCAGGTCCTGCCATTCCTCTGGGGAAAAGGAGCCAACGGGAAGTCGGTACTTCTGGACGTCATGATCCAGGTCATGGGGGACTACGCCGACGCGGCCCCACCGGGCTTCCTCATGGACAAGGGCAACTTCGCCGAGCACTCAACGGAACTGACGGAGCTGCACGGTCGCCGCATCTTCGTCTGCAGCGAGCTCAAGCCCAACGACAAGTTCGACGAGGCTCGGGTCAAGCTCCTCACCGGCGGCGACAAGATCAAGGCCCGCCGCATGCGGCAGGACTACTTCAGCTTCACCCCAACCCACAAGCTCTGGCTGCTCGGTAACCACCAGCCCGAGGTCGGGACCGGCGGGCACGCGTTCTGGCGCCGTATCCGCCTCATCCCCTTCGAACGCGTCGTCGTCGCCAACCGGAAGATCGACAACCTGGCCGGCGAACTCGTCAAGGAGGAGGGCCCGGGCATCCTGCACTGGCTGATCGAGGGTGCTATCCGATACCTCACCAGCCGTGACCCGCTCACCGGACCGTCCTCGGTCCGTCTGGCCACGGCGGCCTACGAGACGACCGAGGACCACATCGGACGCTTCCTGAGCGAATGCTGCATGCGCCAAGGCCCGGAGACCGGTGACCTCCGTGTCGAACAAGGACTCCTCTACGGGACCTACACCGGCTGGTGCAACTCGGAGGGCATCCGGGCGGACACGGCGCGGGCCTTCGCCGGCCGGATCAGGCAGGAGATCGGACTCGCCTCCCCGGCCGAGATGCTCAAGTCCAGCGGCAAGAAGTACTACCCCTCCCTGGCCCTGCTGCCGGACGACATCGCCCGTTCCGACGAACCGACAGGCAGGCACCCATGAGCCCCAAGGCCTGCTGCCCAGGATCCGGGCATCGTCTTACCATGGGGACGTCCCCAGACCGTCGTACCGCAGGGTCCGCACCGAGCAGTCGTATCCACCCCTACCGCCACACCACCGACAAGGAGTTGCGGCCATGAGCTCGTTGCTGCACGAAAGCCAGCTCGCACACGAGTCGAACGTGGTGTGGCTCGAGGACCTCGACGCACTCGACTACGTCCGCCAGGCGCTCGACAAGAGCGCCCGCCGTGGTGGAAAGCCCCGCTACGCCCGGGACGGCCGCATGGTCGGCTACGCGGAACTCGACAAGGACGCGGAGGCCAACCCCGACAGCGGCCTGTTCCAGCGCCGCACCTTCTTCCTCCTGCCTCACGACAGGCCGAACGATCCAGAGGGCCTCTACAAAGAGGGCGCCCCGGGGGAAGCCGTCGACCCCCGGACGATCGAGCCGCGCCGGGTGGGGGTGAAGACCCCGCGCTCACAAGGGAAGCTGCGAAGCGAGATAGTGCCCTCCTGACGGCGCCCCTGCCCGCCCGGGTCCGCCCATGTGGAGAGACACGCCCGCTGACCACGTGGGGACGTGCTCGATGAGGTGCTCCACGATTTTCTCAGTGGCTTCCGCACGGGTCCTCATCCGCAGACACCGGCTCCGTGTCTGCCGCCAGGCAGGAGGAGGGCGTTGTTGGGTGTGCGGGTGTCTGACGGCGTGTCGAGGTGTGGTGGGGCCGGGTACCGGCCCTGGGCTCAGGCCGCGACAGGCCGGCTGGTGACGTGGGTGACCTGCTCCCAGATAGGGAAGCGGGCGGTCATCTCGGCGCGTTGTTGGGTGCCGGTCAGCAGGTGGCGGCGGGGCCGGAAGTGGGGTGAGACGCCGCTGAACGCGGACAGGAACCGCTGTGCGGCGCCCACGCCGCGGAAGCCTTTCTTCGCCCGTTCTTGTTGCCGGGTGGGCTGGTGGCTGTTCTCGGCCCGGTTGTTAAGGCCCTTGTGGGAACGGTGCTCGACGGAGGGCATGACCTCGCGGTGGGCCGCGCCGTAGGAGCGGAGCTTGTCCGTGACGATCACCCGCGGCACCCCGCCCGTCTTCGTCAGCAGCGTGCGGAAGAAGCGCCTGGCCGCAGCCGTGTCCCGGCGGCTCTGCAACAGGATGTCCAGCACCATCCCGTCCTGGTCTACAGCCCGCCACAGGTATTTCTGCGCACCGTTGATCTTGATGAAGACCTCGTCCAGATGCCACTTGTCGCCGGGCTGAGGCTGTCGGCGGCGCAGGCCGTTGGCGTACTGCTGACCGAACTTCAGGCACCAGCGCCGGACGGTCTCGTACGAGACGATCATGCCGCGCTCCAGCTCCTCGACCTCCCGGAAACTGAGCGGGAAGCGGAAGTACAGCCACACGCAGTGCGAGATCACCTCGACCGGATACCGGTGCCCCCTGTACGACGGCGCACTGTCCACGGGCGGTTCCCCTCCACCATGACCAACCCGAAGACCACCCCACCCCGGTCAGCCAACGTGACAGCACCCTTCGAAGCGTCCACCGCCGCGCGGCCCGTCCCCTCAATCCGGCCGGAAGCAGCGATGTCCTGGACACCGTCGACCAGGCATTATCAGGCCCATGACACACGCCGCTCCTCCAGCTCTCCAACCCGCGTGGACGATGACTCCCGCTCCGTATGACGATCCGTGGGTTCAGCAGCTTCTGTTGAGCCTTCACGACGAACAGCGATCTATGTACGGCTTCGCTGATGATCCAGCCGATACGCCCGCCTCTCAGTTCGACCCCCCTTGCGGGTTGTTTCTGCTGGCGCGAGACGAAGAGGGCCATGCTCTCGGGTGCGGCGGGTGGCGGCTCCTCGGCACGCAGACGGCCGAGATCAAACGGATGTACGTCCGCCCTGAAGCCCGCGCCCAGTCCTTGGGGCGGGAGATCCTGCTGCGTCTGGAAGCCGACGCCAGGATCACGGGCGCCACGGCCGTGCAGTTGGAGACCGGTGTCGCCAACAACCGTGCCCTGGCGCTGTA
The DNA here is from genome assembly GCF_040295485.1 of Streptomyces sp. NPDC002793. NCBI lineage: Bacteria > Bacillati > Actinomycetota > Actinomycetes > Kitasatosporales > Streptomycetaceae > Streptomyces > Streptomyces sp. NPDC002793. Next base: position 28,513 of record NZ_JBEOVL010000055.1, read on the forward strand.
CCGCGCCCAGGGGTACGCGCCGATCACGGCGTACCGGCCCGACAGGAACCCCGCCGTCAACCGAGCGCTGCGCAAGGAGTTGTAGGACGCCGCGTCATTCGCCACGGCTCCGATCAAACCGTTTGTCGTACCTGGGCGACCAGCCCACCTACGTGAAGCAGATCCTGGAGCTCCAGGATCTGGCGCGACGGAGGAGGATCTGCATCCGATCGTCGCGGAGGCCATAACGGAGTCGTATTTCACGGAATGGGGCACACGGGCCGATGGCCTCCGCCCGGATTTCACGTCCGTGTCGTCAATTTCCTTCCGGTTCTGACCCGCGCAGCTCGCTGCGGCGGATCTCGGGATGGGCTGGTGCGGGGCCGGACCGCTGCTGGGTGGGTACCGCTGTCAGCCGCGGCGGCCGGACCTCCAGCGGGGCGCCGGTGAGACGCAGTCGGGCGGGCCAGGGCATGGATGGGAGCCGGTAGACGGCGTCCTGGCACCAGGCTGCTGCCCCGGCGTTGGCCTTGGCGGCGATCCTGCGCGTGAGGCCCTGCTGCGGCCGGTAGTGCGCACGGGGTGTGGAGATGAGCAGACACGTCGGTGACAGCGGAGCAAAGACTTCGACCGTCTCGGGCAGCAGCGGGGGAGTGAGGCCGAAGGTGCCGTCCTTGCGGCGCAAAGCCACACCGCTGTCGCCCAGGACCAGCAATGGCTCCTCCGAACGCAGCACCACCAGCCGACGGCCCGGGACGGTGAGGAGATCGCGGGTGCGCTCGAAAGCGCGGATCATGGCGCGCAGCGCCGAGCGCGGGTCAGCGACCACCGAAGGGCCGGGAGCCGTCCGTACGGCCGTCCAGAACACTTCCATCCGCTCCACGTCCGACAGCGGCCGCCTCAGCCGCTCCTCGCAGAAACCCACTGCCTCCGAAGCCCACAAAACTGGGAAGAGCTGCCGACCGACCTGCTCGTCGAAGGACCTGAACGCCTGCGTGCGCACCACCTGCCAGGCCAGCGCGTCCAGCACGAGAGCATGCCGCGCCCCGCCCAGCGGCCACCGCCCCTCACGCACGGCGCGCAGAACCGGCGCGCACGCGCCATCGACATGGTGGTCCAGGTACGTCTCCAACGCCACGCGCCGTTCGCCCCCCGCGAGGGGGTCGGTGTTGAAGTCCCGAGCCACCGCCGCGCGCCGCACGGGAGTGCGATGCTCCGTGCCGCTGCGCCACCGCCCCCGTACGTGCCCGTCCTCGGCGAAGGCACGCAGCCAGTACTTCGGCACCAGGTGGTGCTCCCTGGAAGTGTTCGCCCCCATCCCACCCTCCCCTTACAGTGCCGCACCGGCGGACTCGGACGGCTCGTGTCCGGCTGCGCCACGGCTCCAGGGGTAGCTGTTCCACCCGGCGTCCAGAACAGGGTTACGGGCGTGGTCGTGCCCCGACAGCGCCTCGCGCAGGGCGTAGGTGGAGCGCCGGGAGTCGGCAGCCTGCTCCAGGAGGAGCCGGCCGACGGGGGTGTCGGTGATGGTGAGCATGTCCTCCAGTTCGCCGACGCTGCACACCGTGACAGGCACCGTGGTGGCCGGCAAAAGCGGTCGCTGCATGGGGGCGTTGACGATGTGGAACGGCTCCATCGTCACGATCAGCTCCTGCACGGGCCGGTCGGTGGGCACCCGCGGCGAACTCCTTGCGCCCGCTCGCGATCAGAGCGGCGGTGTTGTCGATCTGCTCATAGGCGTGCCCAAGCATGCGCTGCAGCTCCTTGACCCGGAGCTCGGTGGCCAGGCGCAGATGCGCGGTGGGCCGCACGGACTTCACCTCCACCAGCAGCACCAGTTCCTTGGTGACGACGATCCAGTCGACGCTGAGCTGGCTCTGGCCGTAGGTGATCTCCGGGAGGACCGTCGCTTCGGGCAGCAGCCCCAGCTGGCGGCCGACGTAGGCCTCGAACAGGTCGCCCAGGTCCTGCGCGAAGGCATCACCGAACCGGGCGACGCCGGTGTAGTAGATGCCCAGCGGGCTTGCCTTGGCCGGAACCAGCTGGCTGACCGGAGCGAGCATGCCCGGGCCGTAGCCCTTGACCAGGGGCGTGGCTTGTACTCGTAGCGACGCAGGAGCGGATCGGTGGTCACCTGGGCCCGCTCGTTGGCCTGCCGGAAGGCTGCTGTATCGGTCACGAAGTGTTTCTCGGCCACGGACAGGATGGTCGTGGCAGGGATCTTCGCGCAGATCCGCTCGGCACCGGGCGCCTCCAAGGACGTCGGATCGAACCGGCCGGCGCAGTTGATCGCCGACGCCCACAACAGCTGGGCGATGCCGACATAGTGCGACAGGCTCGTGCCCAGCAACTCCTCCTCCCAGCCCGGACGCAGGCACCGCGCCTCCCGTGTCCCCGTCGTCTGCGTGAGCATCGCCGCGGCGCGCGCCAGTTCCCAGCCCTCCGGCTCCTGGTAGATCATCTGCTCCCCGGCGGCGCGCAGCATGAACCGGGCCAGAGCGTCCCCGTCGTTGTCGTGTTCGTAGATGTAGGGCTCTTCCAACTGCGAGTGCATGTCCAAGATCCGCAGGAGGTCCGCTTCGCTCGCGTCCTTGCGGTACTCGTTCCCGCACGCCAGCGACACCCGGGCGGCGTCAGCCAGCGCCCACGGCAGGTACTTGTGATACGGGCTCTCCTGCCACGACGACTGCAGCGCATAGGTTGCCGACGCTCCCGCGATCAGCGGCAACAGGGCACTGGGCCGGTGCCTGCGAACCCGCGCCACATAATCCCGATCCCGTACTGCCCGACTGCCTGCTGCCCACGTCATGCGCTCATGGATCTCGCACCCGCATCTGCGCTGTCCCGCCCATAACCGCCTCTCCAGGAAACCAGCACCGGCGCCCCGAACATCAACTGCGCGGACCTCCTGCCATCCCCGCACGCTGCGAAGTGCGGACCTTCGCCCAGTTGCCGCCGCCGCGAACATCGACCACGGGTCTTCGCCGCTCGCCCCGCCGAGGAGGAGCGGCAGCGCTCGCGGCTGCGATGGTCGGATTCTGTGAACTTGGCTTCAAACGGCGGTAACTGAGTGAATCCGGATCGGTATTCTCCGTGCTCCCACGGGAACATGGGTCCAGCCGCCCCGAAATCGGCTGCCACGGTGACCCGTCACCGAGTCCCCTGGAACCACGTGACGGATGCGCATGAGGGGGAGTCATGGCCGAACGAGAACCAAGCAGCGAAGAACCTGTGCTCGGCCCCCCGGGGGACGTGCCGAGCACGACGCCGGCACCGGAGGCCCCCTCAACGCCCAACACGCCACCACTCCCCGCTATCCCGCCGCCCCCGCCCCTTTCGGAGATTTCGCCGCCGCCCGCCGCCACCCCGCCGGGCTGGGCTACCCCGCCCACGGCCCCAGCTCAGCCCTCGGTGGCCGCCGGTCGACCGGCCGACAGGCCTTGGATAGCGCGGTTCCGGGCTCTGTCCCGACGCCGACAGGCAGCACTGGCTGGCGTGGTCGGTCTGGTCGCCGTGGCACTGGTGGCTGGGCTTCTGTCCCTGACGTCCTCCGACTCCGACGAGACACAGGCGGCCGGGCGGGACCTCCAGCCGTTCCGGGCGGCCGTCGACGACCTGGCCGACGCCCCAGGCCTGCGTTACAAGGACACCTCGACCCTCGGCATCACCGAGAACGACATCACCGTCACCGCCGACGGCAGCCAGTTCGGCACCACGTCCTCCGGCCGGAACGACAGCGGTCGGGACGTGCTGCGCATCGGTGGCAAGAAGTTCACCCGGTGGCAGGTCGACCCCGCCCCCAGGAAGGACGTGGCGGCCGGCGAGAAGGCGCCGCCCAGCGAGTGGACCGTGGGGCTGGACGACGGCTCAAAGCTGATGGACGAGGCCCTGGCCCGCACCATCGCCCCGCCGAAGCTGGCTGCCGTACTGGATAAGGCTCTGCATGGCCTGGAGAAGTCACCGCCCCCGGTGGCGAACGACGCGAAGACGTCGGGCGCGCCCGGGCAGCGGCCGTTGACCGTGAACGGAACGCCCGCGCTCGGCATCAACACCTCCGCCGGCCACCTGCTGGTGACGAAGGAGAAGCCACACCGCGTGCTTCGGCTGGAGGCGTACGACCTTCGCGACGGCCTCGCCGATATGAAGGACAAGCTGGAGAACGGTGAAGCACCGACATCTCCCCGCACGGTGACCACCGGGCCCCTGGCGGCTGGCGACGGCGAGGGAATGGACCTGACCCCGATCGTCGCCGGCGCCGCCGACAAGATGTTCGACACCCTGGTCGCATATGCCGACCAGCTGGAGAACGCGACCGACCGGGGCATCACCTTCACCCTCGACGGCGCGGGCGAGATGGACTGCAACCCGGAGGGCTGCACCGCCACCCAGAGCTTCACTGGGGAGGTCACCTCCATCGCCCGACGGGAACGCGTCACCAAGGGCGAGGTCACCGCGGTGATGAGCGCCACGTTCACCATCGACGGCAAACCCGCCGGCGAGTGCACCAGCCCGCAGCGCACCTTCCCCGTCCGGGGCAGCAACGTCTCGGGCACCCTGAAGTGCTCCAACCCGGGAGCCGGACCGCTCTACGCCTCGGTCGCGGCCCGCGTACAGGCTCAGGCCCAGGCCGACGCCGATCGCTGCGGCTGCAGGGTCCGCCTCACCTACCCACTGCGCGCCAACACCTTCATCGACGCGCGCGCACTGGCCAAGGTCGAGGCGAAGCAACTCGCCGAACGGGCGCGACAAGAACGCCGTGATGGGAACTGCTCGCGGCCAAAGAGCCTTGGTTCGCAGGTGTCCGTCCAACTCGGCGGCGTCCAGCACGCGTCCTACGCCTCGACAGTGACTGCTGGAGACTGCGTTGGCAGACTCGTCTCCGATGGTACGGCAGCGACTGCGACGGTCAGTCCACAGAAGCTACTGGCTGATGCCAAGGCCCTGCATGACACGTTCGGCGTAGGAACTCGCGCCGACAAGGGAACAACGGTCGCGACCGCCCAACTCGGCGGTGAGCTGGTGTACGCCGTGGCGCGCAATGGCACGACCCCCAAGCTGGGTGACCTGGCTAAGAAGCTCGGATACCGCCGGGCGTACGACCCCTCCATGGCCCCGGGTCTCCAGAGCGATGCTGAGCAGATCCTCTTCAACTTGATCGACGAAAAGGAGTACGACAGGGATGGGATCATTGCTTCATCCCGCCCGGCATGCGGCCTCACAAGGCGCGACGGCCGCCCAGGGCAGAACTGCGCAGGCAGGGCGAGTGGATATCCTGACATCCAACTGTGGGAACAGCCCAGATAGACCGACTAGGACACTCGTGGAGTTCTGGCAGAACACCATCGGGCCTTATGAGGGCCGCTTGGAAGATCTTGACAGTGCCACGCTGACAGGCTTGGCACTGCACGTCATCGAAAGGACGGTCCCGCTCTTCGAGCCGCCTTTCGAGGAACTCTTCCCCGCCGAGTACGCGACCCTGATCGCGTCGGCCGTTCCCGTGCGAGGCCACTCACTCGCGCACCGGCCAATTGATGACGCGCTCGCGAGGAACTTCCTGGCGGGGTACGACGTACTGCCCGAGGTGCCCATCAGGCCAGCGGTAGGCCCATTCATGATGGCCTTGGTCCGACTCTTCGAGGCAGCTGAGGGCTCGGTGTCTGCGTACGACACGCTGGCGATTCTCTGGTCTTGCTACGAGGCCGTACTGATGTCGCAACTCAGCGGCCGCATAGCCGAGGACGACGAGAAGGCCAATCCCTGCTGCCGTCGGGCTATCGCGCTTCAAGAAGAGGCAGTCCTCGACCGTCTACGCGCCGGGTCCGCCCCGCCGTCGTGATCCGGCGTGAACCCGGCTAGTACTCCAGTCGCGCTTCTTCATTTGTCCTGGTCACAGGGCCTTCTTCGAGTCTAGTTTGCTGACCTTTCATCAGGTGGGCGGAGGTTCGTGACTCACCCGATCGAGGCGCGTTGAACCAGTCATGGAGATGGAGAGTGATGTCGAAGTAGGCCTATGGGAAGCCGAGTTGCAGTCGTTGCTGCTGCGGGTCGGCGAGCGGTTCGGCCGGGTCGAGCCGCGGCGGCGGATGCGCGACTACGTGCGGGGTTTGCTGGGGCCGGTGGGACGGAAGAACAGCTGGCAGATAGCCGAGCACGCGGGCCACGACACCCCGTATGGGCTGCAGCGGCTGCTGTCGTGGTGCCAATGGGATCCGGATGAGATCCGCGATGACCTGCAGGAATACGTGGCCGAGCGGCTTGGGCAGCCGGACGGTGTGCTGATCGTGGACGACACCGGTTTCCTCAAGAAGGGCACCGTCTCCGCCGGGGTGCAAAGGCAGTATTCCGGCACCGCCGGCCGCACCGAGAATTGCCAGATCGGGGTGTTCGCCGCGTACGCCTCTGCCAAGGGTCGGGCCCTGGTGGACCGCGAGCTCTATCTGCCCAGGTCATGGGCCGAGGACCCCGATCGCTGCCGCGTGGCCCGGATCCCCGAGGGCAAGCCCTTCGCGACCAAGCCGGAACTTGCACGCGCCATGGTCCAGCGGGCCCTGGACTCAGCCCTGCCGATCGCCTGGGTCACCGCCGACGCGGCCTACGGGCAGGAGTGGCACTTCCGGCGCATGCTGGAGGAGGCAGGCGTGAGCTACGTCCTGGCGGTGCCCAAGTCACAGCAGGTCAAGTCCTCGGCGGGCAGTTGGCGCATCGACCATGTTCTTACCGGCGCCCCTGCTGAGGCATGGGAGCGGATCTCTTGCGGTGAGGGTGCGAAGGGGTCGCGCGTCTACGACTGGGCCGCGGCCAAGCTGCCCGCCATCGACGGCGAGAAGTCCACCCATTACCGCTGGGTGCTAGCCCGCCGCAGCCTGGCGCGTCCCAAGGAGATCGCCCATTACCTGGCCTTCGCGCCGGCTGACGCCACCGTCGCCGAACTGGTTCGGGTGGCGGGCGCACGGTGGGCCATCGAGGAGTGCTTCCAGGCCGCGAAGAACGAGTGCGGCCTGGACCAGTACGAAGTCCGCCGCTACGTCGGCTGGTACCGCCACATCACCTTGGCGATGCTTGCGCACGCCTTCCTGGCCGCGATGACAGCCCACGCCCTCGAAAAGGGGGCCGCAGAAACGGTTCGAGCAGCCTCGTTCCCCTCACCGTGGCAGAAATCCGACGGCTCCTGGACCTTGCCCATCCCCCCGCAGCCCGGCACCGGCAACCCACCCGCCGGCTCTACTGGTCCCACTGGCGCCGACGTCACCAGGCCATCGCCCGCCATTGCCACTACCAGGGCCGCACGCACCTCGATCGGGTGAGTCACGAACCTCCGCCCACCTAATGAAACGTCAGCAAACTAGACTCGAAGAAGGCCCTGTGACCAGGACAAATGAAGAAGCGCGACTGGAGTACTAGTACTCCAGCTGTAGATCGTGATCTCCATGGGGTGGCCGCTGTCTTGCGTCACCAGCGGGCGACGAGCGTTTCCTCCGCGTCCCGGTTGCGGTACAGCCAGGTGGTCCCCGGCGCGATGGTTCCGGTCAGGTAGCCGACGATGGGCTCCCGCTGTGTTGCGCTGTCCAGTTCGCCAAGCAGTTTCAGGGCTTCGGGCAGGGCAAAAAAGGCGGCTTGTTCGACGTCGTCGTCCTGCGGTGTGAGGTCCCCTGCCCACTCGTCGATCTCGAAGGCGGCGGCCAAGGCCGAGGGGTGTTGCTCGGAGTCGATGTGCATGAGGAATGCGGTCCGCACCGGGTCGCCGACCAGCAGCCCGGTCTCTTCTCGCAGCTCACGTCGGAGAGCCTCGTGCAGGAGCTCGCCGTCCTCGACCCCTCCACCGGGCAGCGACCAGAGCATCTCGCCGTCGGTGCCGAGACTCTCTCGTACGAGCAGGATCGCGTCGTCTCGACGGATGATGCCGATGACCAACTGCACCCGGAGTCTGGGGGCCTTCACATTTTCAACTGTCATGCCGCAGACCGTATGTGATGGCCGGATCGTCAGTGACCGGGGTCGCCGCGGAGAGAGGTGCAACCATCGTTGATCATCGTGAGTTGTGTGGACTGACGAAGAGACGGTGGCCGCAGGTCACAGCATCGATCCCGGTCGGTGGCGGGCAGCCTTCGAGGTCGCCATGGGCCGGGTTGCGGGCCGGTTTGCCCGGGTCGAGCCCCGGCTGCGGGCCGGACGGCTGGTGCTGGGCCTGCTGTCGGACCTGCCGCGCAAGAACTGCTGGACGATCGCAGAATGGGCCGGGGAGGCCAGCCCGCTCGGTATGCAGCATCTGCTGTGCCAGGCCGTCTGGGATGCCGATGCCGTCTGTGATGACGTGCGCGAATACGTCGTCGAGCACCTACATGACGACGCCGCGGTCCTGGTGGTCGACGAGACCGGCGACGTGAAGAAGGGCACCCACACGGTCGGGGTCCAGCGCCAGTACACCGGAACGGCCAGCCGGATCGAGAACTCCCAGGTCGCGGTCTACCTCGTCTTCGCCGGAATGCGTGGGCACGCGGCGGTGGACCGGGAGCTGTGCATCCCGCGCTCTTGGACATCAGACCCGGACCGCTGCCGGGCAGCCGGACTCGGCCCAGACACCGTCTTCGCGACCAAGCCGGACTTGGCCCGCACGATGATCGAACGGTTCCTGGACGCCGGACACTACGTCGGCTGGGTCACCGGGGACGAGGTCTACGGCGGCAACCCGAAACTCCGTACGGTTCTGGAGGACCGCGGCATCGGCTATGCCCTCGCGTTGGCGTGCTCGGCCGAAGTGCTCACCCTCGCAGGCAAGTTCTGTACTGTTGCTCTGGCGCGAAAGGTACCCACGCGGGCCTGGCAGAAGCTCTCGGCCGGGCGCGGCGCGAAGGGGCATCGGTTCTACGACTGGGCCGTCGTCGACCTCGCCGAGCCGGCCCCGGGCCTGGCCCCGGCACCCACGAACTCGTCCACGCACTCCGCATCGCTGACCGTGCACCGTGAACAGCCGCCACCCCGCAACTGCGCACCGTGCGCATTGCCCGCCAGCGACAGCCCTCCCTACAGTCTGCTTCACCCGGCCCGCCAGTGCGTCTGGGGCGATCTCCAGAGGGCGTGTCATGGGCCGCCTCATCACTGCTCCTAGGAGGAATCGCTGTGCGTAACTTCAAGAACAAGACTGTGTCCGCTGTGCTCGGCGGCGTCATGGCCGGGGGACTCGTCCTCGCGGGAGGGTCACCGGCTGCCGCAGCCTCTTGCAGCCTTAGGGCTGGCAATGTGCTGAAGACCGGAGTTTCCACCGGAGATTCCTGGGTCACCGGTCACGGTGCCTGGACCGGCAGCGGCTGCGGTGACATGAAGATCAAGATTCAGCGCAAGGTCCTGGGGATCTGGGTCACCTCGAACAGTGACGGCTGGGACGCCAGCGGCGACAGCTCCGGCAACGCTCGCGTGACGAACAAGTGCAGTGGTACTGACACCTGGCGAGTGTGGATCGACGGGGAGAACACCGACAGCAGGACAGGCCCCACCAAGTCGATCACCTGCTAAAGCCTCTCCGACCACACAGAACTCGTCCCGGAACCCTCGATGTGGGTTCCGAGACGGGTTCCTACTGAGGTTTTCGTGTTGTCGTCGGGTAGTGAGCCCTTTCCACTCTCACGCTGACGTGGCGAGATGAAGCGTGAGGACGGCGCGGACGAGGTCGGTGATGCGGTTGGTGCTGCACCTGATCTTGCGGAGGAGGCGCCAGGTCTTCAGCGTGGCCATCGCCCGTTCGCCGACACAGCGGATCTTGGCATGGGTGGTGTTGTGATGCCGCTGCCATCGCTTGAGTTTCCGGCCCCGGATCGGCACGCGGATATGGCGGCCGGCGCCTTGGTAGGCGCGGTCGGCCCAGCAGTCCAACCCGGCCTGCCGCAGGGCATCGACGAGGCCGTGAGCACGAGTGGCGGTCAGGTCATGGGTAGACCCGGGCAGGGCCGGAGAGGCCCAGACGATCTGGCCGAGAGGGTCGGTCAGGACCTGGACGTTCATGCCGTGGCGTTTGTGCTTCCCGGAGTAGTACGGACGGTCGGCGGCGATGCGGTCGATCGGGAGCAAGGTGCCGTCCAGGATGACGAACGCCTTGCGGCGAGCGACCTTCATGGCCTGGTCCAGGGTGGGTGCGAGGGCGGCGAGTACGTCGATGGCCTCTCGTATGTAGCGGAAGGCTGTCGCGACGCCGATTCCGAAGCCTGCGGCGAGCTGGGCGTAGGTGTCACCGCGGCGCAGGTGAGCCAGCGCGAGCAGGGCCTGTCTGCAGGGTGTCAGTCGGCGCCAGCGTGTCCCGATCTCACGTCGCCGGTCGGCAAGTTGCCTTGTCCGGTACTGCAGGGTGCGGCTGGACAGATCGATCGACGACGGGTGGACAAGCATCCGAAGCTCCTGGTGGACGCGGTGATCTTGGCCGAGAACCCGTCTACCAGGAGCTTCGTCGTTCCGTACAGCCCTCCACCAGCGACCGCGCACCACCGCCATCAGCTTGGAAAAGGCTCACTGACCTCACATCCATCGCATGCCAACCGCAGATAGCTGCTCGGTACGTTCGGGCGTCAGGGTCGCGGCACGGGTTCGTTGGTTCGCAACCCAAGCACCAAGCTTGAGCATGCGCTCCTCGTCCTGGCCATCGTCTGTCCCCGGGATGTTGATGGTCTCAATGTGCTTGCGGGGGACCTTGAGGTGGCCTTCCCGCTCGAAGAACTGCTTGGCGGCGGTGAGATGAATCGCCCACTTCTGGGCCTGGCTCATCGAGGGCTTCAGCTTCTCGGCCTCATCGGCGGGTTCGATGCCGAGGACGTTGGCGCACATCCACTGCTGCGCCCCAGTGAGCTTGTGCCACCCCGTACGGACCGCTTGGACCCAGCGGCCGAGGTCCTCGCCCTGGGCCAAGGCCTGCCCGGGCCGGGTGGGCAGAGGTTCGCCGGCTTCGAGGCGGAGGCGGGTGAGATAGAAGGTGCGCTGCCAGGTGACGGGCCAGACCGGGCACCACGAGGCGTCGATCTCCTCCAGCTGCTCGCGCCGCTCTTCGGACAGGACCCAGCCCGTGGTGTCAGCGGGGAGTCCTTCGGCCTCGCGGAGTTGATTGTCGTCGGCGCGGCGGGCTGCGGCACGGGCGTTCTTCAGGAAGATGCCGACCTTCGCTCCTTCGTAGGTGGCATCCAAGGGTGCGAGGAGGTGACCGTGCAGCTGTGCCCAGGCGCGGGCGGCGGACAGGCCTTCGTCCCAGGCGATGTCGACGGTGGACCAGATCATGCCGAGCTTCTCGAGCTGGGCGATCCGGTCATCCGACATGGTGCCGCGGGCGTACTGGCGGCGGGCGTCGGCGATCCACTGCCCGAGCGGGAACCCAGCCAGCGCCGCCGGCCACCCCGTCTCACCGACAGCGTCCCCCGCGCTTTCGTGGTCGTCGCCCTGCGAGGAGCCGCCGGGGACGCGGAAGGTGAAGGGCACGCGCAGACCGCCGTGCCGACCAGCGTAGAAGGCAGCGGCTTCGATCCCGCGACGCCAGTGCTCGTGTTCGGGGTCCAGGATCCGCAGCTTGATAAACGCTGCCAGCACCGCGGGGTCGCGGGGGGTGCTGAACTTCAGCAGCTCCCGGGCCCCGGCACTCGGCCCCTGCGCCTCGTCGCCTTCCCCCTGTTCGGTGTCGACGTCGTCGTCGTCCATGTCCGAGTCGCTGGCGGGCTCGGTGCGGGTGGGGGAGGGGGGTTGGCCGAGTGTCTCGACGATGCGGGCGTCGTGGGCTCGCAGGGCCTCCAAGAGCTTGGCAAGGTCTCCGTACGCCTTGCTGGTGAGCATGTTGTGGGCGCTCTCGCCAGGCTTGAAAAGAATCGGGACGACGAGGGAGGCAGTCTTGCCCTCCCCGGGCTTCATCCGCAGGGCGCGGCCGACAGCTTGTACGAGGTCGGGCATGGAGCCGCGGACGTCGGCGAAGTACACGCTGTCGCAGTCGCGGGTGTCGACGCCTTCCCCGAGGACCTTCACCGAGCCGAGGTAGCTCTTCTCCACGACCGTGCCGTCGCTGGCGATGCCGGTGGCGAACTCATCCAGGACCCGGATGCGGTGAAGGGGCTTGTGGTCCCCGGACAGCCAGTCAGCCCAGATGATGTTCGGGTAGAGCTCCGGATCGTCCTTGTGGAGGCGGGCGGCGACGTCGGGCAGGCCGGTGATGAAGGCTTCGGCTTCCTTGACCAGGTGGTGGAAGGTCAGGGTGCGCTTGAAGCCTTCCTCGGCGGAGGCCTTCACCAGGGCGGTCTGCAGGGCGGCGATCCTCGCCCCGCGCACCTCCTCGGTGGTGGCCGTGCTGCCCGGGCGCAGGGTGTCCTGGTACTCGGTGTCCGTGACGTCGACACAGACGACCTGGTAGCGGGCACAGATTCCCCAGCTCACCGCATCCGACAAGGTGAGCGTGTACGCCCTGCTGCCGAACGGGCCGTCGGGGTCGTCCTCCATGCTCGCGACCAGTTCCCCGGGCCTACCCGGGGTGTCCTCGTCGAGCTGCCACACCCGGGGTGTCGCGGTCATGTAGAGGCGCCGGGCGGCGGGGATGCGCTGGTTGTCGTGAACGACGGCCCACGGCTTCCCGATCCGGCCGGAGGTGCGGTGGGCTTCGTCCACGACGATTAGGTCCCAGCCCTTGAGGCCCGCCTGGTGGGCGCGCTCCAGGGTGCCCAGGCCGAGGGAGGCGTAGGTCGCGAAGACGGTCACCTTGTCGAGGTTGCGGGTCCACTCGACGAGCTCGGTGGCGTCGGTGGTGTTCGGGAAGGACGCCTCCTCACCACGGAGTGAAGAGATGCCTAGCACGGGGCCGGTGCGGCCGCTGTCCCGCCAGGCCTGCTCGGTCTGGGTCAGCAGATCCAGAGAGGGGACGATGACGAGCACCCGGCCGGCCTGGAGCTCGTCCGCACTCCGCGCGGCGACGAGGGTCTTGCCCGAACCGGTCGCCATGATGACCTGCGTGCGCAGGCCCCGGGCCGGGAGACGAGTGCCGGGCGGCAGCTCCAGGGCGCGCAGGATCGCGTCGAGAGCTTCGCGCTGGTGAGAACGTAGAACGAACTTGCTCACAGGAGAGGCCTCCGCCGGTAAAGGGATACTCATGCGCGCACGGTCCGGCGCTCGATCTCCGCAGCCACGAACAGGGCCCACCGGTCGGCCCACGCCTGGTGGGCTTCGCTGTCGCCGGAGGGGATGTCGACCAGGTCGTCGGGGACTTCGACGACGACGGCGTCGTACTCGGCGGGATCGAAGAGGGAGGCCCACACCACCCGGTGCTCGGAGTCGCTGACCACGGCGGCGAGAACACCGCCGGTGGCGGCGTCGCCCTTGCGGACCGCGTCCCACCCGGTGATGACGGCCTTCTCCCTGCTGCGCGTCATCACGGTGTCCGTATCGTGCGGGGGCTGGCGTCCCGTCAGGGTGTGCAGGGTCCAGCGGGTGCCCACGGCCTGCGGCCACCGGTTCCGCGCGCTCTGCCGAGTGATCCTCGCCGCAGCCCCCATCTCCGGGTAGCTCGCCCCCGCCCGCCCGGCCCGTGCTGCGGCCTCCTTCATCACCCGCTCGGCGATCTCACCGCACTCGGCGGCGACCTCCAGGTGCCGCAGATGCAGCCGCCGCGCTGCAGGCGACTCCGGACGCAGGGCGTCCACACTGTGCGGATGCCCATCCGCAGGGATGCCCTCACGCCGCTTCGCCTCGGCCCACAGCAGGTCCTGAAGCGCCGTAACGAAACCGACGCCCTCGTCCCGCTCGCCGTCATCGACCCACACGTCATCACCCATAAAGACAGCCTATACGTCACGCTAGGAAGACGACAAGAAAAGTTTCTAATGGGAGTCCTGGTGTGGGGATGTCAGAGAAGAAATGCGCTACAGCCCTCAGATCCACTCCACGAGGCCACCGAACTCCGCACCCCACCTGCCGACACACAAGCCCAACAGGCCGGAAGACCTGGGCGTATGACCATCCGAGGCCACCTCTTACCCACTCCACCCCGACCATCCTGGACACGACGGCTGGGCAGCGCCACGTCGACCCCGACGGGGCCCTGAGCACGATGCGGGCCTGAAAGACGCCTGAATTCCCAAGGTCGAATGAACTAATTCGGCTCTCCTGCACCCGAAACGACGAAATGCGATAAACCAGAACTGCGGGCGAAGCACGATTCCAGGGTCGCGCCCGGCGCCCTTTCCCCAACCACCACGGAGACGCTATGACCACCCCCGCCCCCACCGCTGGAACTCCCGCGTCCCACGGAGCCGGACGACAACAGCCGCTCCTCGCCCCCGCGTCGACCCGATGACAGCCGGCCGCTCCTCGGCTTGACGCAGGGCGACAGGCCTGACCCACGCAGACGTCCTCGTCGCCCTCGAATGCGCGCGCCTCGACCGTCGCCTGGACCTACGGCACGAGGAGTCAGCTGACGACGGAAGCCGCGGCGAAGCGGTGCTCGCCGAGTGGGAGCGCATCGAGTAGCTGCTCGCCGGCACCACGGCCCCCTACACACCGGACACCGACCTCTTCGTCCAGGAGGACCGCGATCGAGCAGCGCCGACAGGAAGCCGTGCAGGCCGAGCTCGAGGTGCAGCAGCGCATTGCCGAGAGGGCCGACGAACTGGCCCAGCAAGCCAGCTCCCCAGGCCCCCGATGGTGAGCCAGGCTGGTGATGAAGCCGCCCGGGACCATCTCGCGCAGCGGGGGGACTGGCGGGTCGAGAAGGTCGACGCCTGGCTCGCCCAAGCCCTCGCCGACCACAGTGGCCACTACACGGATCCCGCTGCACGCACCGCAGCCGCCGCCACCCTGCCCGCAGCTGTACGCGCCCACGCAGCGCTGCTCTCTGCCCTCGCCCGCATCGGGACCCCAGCCGACGTAAGCGAGCTCGCCTTCACTGGCCGTCTCGCCCATGTAGACCCGGCAGCCACCACTGCCCTCGCCGCATGGATCGCAACCAGCCTCGCCGCGGACTCCACACCTTGAGAAGCACTGCTCCCTGCGTGGAGTGAGAGGGAACAGGCCCTGGCGCAAGAAGCTTGATCAGCGGGCGGGGCGCAGTGCTGTCCAGCTTCACCCGGCCGGGGCGCCGACGCCAGGGGGCCCGCCGTCCTCCGCAGTTTTCTGTAGAGGTGGGTGGTCCTGGTACGGATGGGCGCGGCATACTCGACGCATGGCTGGCATTGAGATCGACGACACCACCCTGGACGCGCTGCAGGCCCTGGCCGATGCAGAAGGTCTTCCGCTGGATGGCTACCTGGCGCAGGTGGCCGCGGAGAAGAGGCGTGAGCGCGCGCTCGATGAGGGTGCAGAGATCTTCCGCCGGGTGACCGGCGACTCGGCGACGGCCAGAGCATTCGACGCCGAATACGGCGGACCCGCGGCGGCCGCGCTCGCTCCGCGGGCGGCCTGACCTGTGCCTGCCGAGTACTACGTCGATTACCGCTGGTTCCTAGAGCGTCAGGCCGACCTGCTGGACGACCTGGCCGTCAACGACTACTCCGTGTTCGCCGGCCTGGCCGCCCGGCACAAGACCGACCCTCCCCGCCACGACCAGCACACCCCCGACCCCTTCTGGCGGGCCGCTGTGATGCTGGAAGAGTGCGTTCTCCTACGTCCACTACCCGCTCGCAACGAGCTGTACGGGTTCGGCGTCGCCGTCGCCTACCTGGGAATGCACGGCGAGCAGATCAACACCAAGTTCGAAGCGTGGCGTGACCTGATCGCCGACATCCGAACCCTGCAATTGGACTCGTACGCCCTCGCAGAGCGACTGCGATCCTTGCGGACAGACTCTGGCTGGCCGGCGTCCCGATGATCGCGGACCTGCTCGTTGAGATAGCGGAACTGGGCATCCCGGTCGCAGTGCTGGCCGCCCTCCAAGGTCTTG
>NZ_JBEOVL010000056.1:0-42645 GCF_040295485.1 Streptomyces sp. NPDC002793
CTCAACGACGAGACCGGCGCCATCCTCGCGCCCCACTCGACCGGCCAGATCGCCTTCAACTACCTCGGCCGCTTCTCCTCCGCCGACATGCCCGAAGTGCTGCGCGGGCTCGGCTGGACGGAGGCCGCCGACGCGGCCGGACTCGTCACGGCGACCGATCCGGGCATGCCGGCCATGGCGACGGTGGACATCAACGCGTACGTCACCGACCGGGCGCAGGGCTCGGAGCTGGAGGCCCGGTTCGACTTCCCCACCGGCCTGCTCACTCGCGAAGAGGTGCAGGAGCTGGCGCACCTGTGGAGCGCTGGACTGGAGGCTCTGGCCCGTCATGTCGCGACGCCGGGGGCGGGCGGGCTGACCCCGTCCGACGTACCGCTGATGTCGGTGCGCCAGAGCGAGATCGAGGCCTGGGAGAAGCAGTACCCGGGGCTGAGCGACATCTGGCCGCTCACGGATCTGCAGGCCGGTCTGCTGTTCCAGTCCCAGCTCGCCGAATCCGGCTACGACGCCTACCACGTACAGCTCGTGCACCATCTGACCGGCGAGGTGGACCCGGCCCGGCTGCGCGCGGCTGGGCAGGCCCTGCTCGACCGGCACGCCAACCTGCGCACCGCGTTCGTCAGCGATCTGGCCGGCGACCGTGTACAGCTCCTGCGGGACGGTGTCGAGCTGCCGTGGCACGAGATCGACCTGCGTGACCTAGATGAGGAACAGCGGAACGCTGCGTTCCAGCGGCTCCTGGCCGACGACCAGGCCGCCCACTTCGATCCGGCCGCACCGCCGTTGCTGCGCATGTCGCTGGTACTGACCGGCCCGGCGGAGGCAGAGCTGGTCCTCACCGCACACCATGTGCTGTTCGACGGATGGTCGCTGCCGCTGCTGACCCAGGACCTGCTGCGCCTCTACGGCTCGGGCGGCGACGCCTCCGTACTGCCGCAGGTGCGCGGGTACCGGGACTTCCTGACCTGGCTGTCGCGGCAGGACCGTGCAGCCTCCGACCGGGCGTGGGCGGCTGAGCTCGACGGGCTCGACGAACCGACGCTCCTCGCCCCGGACGCCCCGGCCGAGGCCGGTCAGGGCGGCGTCGGGCACCTGGAGGTCCCGCTGTCCCCGGACGTCTCCCAGGAACTGTCGCGCCGGGCCGCCGAGTTGGGCGTCACGCTGAACACCCTGCTGCAAGGTGCCTGGGCGATGGTGCTCGCCGGTCTGACCGGACGGCGGGACGTGGTGTTCGGCACGACCGTGTCGGGCAGGCCGCCGGCCGTGCCGGACGCGGACTCGATGGTCGGCCTGTTCATCAACACCCTCCCGGTACGCGTCCGGCTGTCTCCCTGGGACACGCTCGGCCGGATGCTCAACACGCTGCAGAGCCGGCAGGCCGCGCTCCTGGACCATCACCACCACGGGCTGGCCGACATCCAGCGCTCGACCGGCCTGCCCGTCCTGTTCGACAGCGTCGTCGTCTTCGAGTCCTTCCCCGTCGACCGCACCGCCATCACGGAGGCGAACACGGCTGCCGGTATCTCCGTCACGCGGGTCAGCGCGGAGAACGGCACCCACTACCCGCTCGGCATCGCCGCCACGGCCGATCCTCATCTGCGGGTGGCCATGCAGTACCAGCAGTCCCTGTTCGACCAGGACACCGCCGAGGGCATCGCCGAACGCTTCGCGCGGATCCTGCGCCATGTCGCGGCGGACCCGGACGTACCGCTCGGGCTGGTCGATGTGCTGCTGCCCGCCGAACGGAACCGGCTGCTGGTCGAGGTCAACGACACCGCTGTGCCCGTGTCCGAGGGAACCGTCACCGAACAGTTCGCCCGCCAGGTCACCGCGACGCCGGACGCCGTCGCGGTGTTCTTCGAGGACATGGAGCTGACCTACGAGGAGGTCGACACCCGGTCGAACGAGCTGGCCCATGAACTGATCCGGCGCGGTGTGGGACTGGAGTCGGTGGTGGCGGTGTCGGTACGCCGATCGCCGGACCTGGTGATCGCGTTGCTGGCCGTACTGAAGGCCGGCGGCGTGTACCTGCCCGTCGACTCCGCCGTGCCGGCGGACCGGATCGCGCTCATGGTGTCGGACTCCGGGGCCTGCCTGTCCCTCGTGGACGCGACGACCGAGGCAGCTCTGTCCGGACTGCCGGTGCCCGGACTGCGGGTGGACGAGCCGCTGCCGGGCACCGACGGCAGCGCCGTCCGGAGCACCGCGGCCGTCGACAACCTCGCCTATGTCATCTACACGTCCGGCTCGACGGGCAGGCCAAAGGGGGTCTCCGTCACGCACCGCGGAATGGCGTCCCTGGTGGCCTCGCACGTGGACCGGCTCGAGATGACCGCGGACAGCCGCATGCTCCAGCTCGTCTCACCGAGCTTCGACGTGTCGCTGTGCGAGGTGTTCACCGCACTGCTGTCAGGTGCGAGCGTGGTGCTGGCCGACGCCGAGCGGCTCGTGCCCGGGACGCCCCTGGCCGAGACGGTGGACGCGCACCGGGTGACGCACGTGCAGATCACGCCCACGATGCTCGCGGCGATGCCCGTCGCATCGTTCTCTACCGTGACCTGCCTGGTGATCGGCGGCGAGATGGCTCCGCCGGAGCTGGTCGCCGCCTGGTCCTCCGGCCGGCGCCTGGTGAACGTCTACGGGCCGACAGAGATCACCGTCTGCGCCACCATGAGCATGCCGCTCGTGGGCGACGGCGGTGCCCGCCCGATCGGCCGCCCGGTCGCGAACACCCGGGTGTACGTACTCGACGACGCCCTGCGGCCGGTACTGCCCGGGGTGGCCGGTGAGCTGTACATCGCGGGTCCGGGCGTGGCGCGGGCCTACGTCGGCCGGCCGGATCTGACGGCCGGACGGTTCGTGGCCTGCCCGTTCGGCACGCCCGGCGAGCGGATGTACCGGACGGGCGATGTGGTCGCCTGGACGCCGGCCGGGGACCTGGTCTTCCGGGGCCGGACGGACGAGCAGGTGAAGATCCGCGGCTTCCGGATCGAACTCGGTGAGATCGAATCGGCGCTGCGCGCGCTCCCCCAGGTCGAGGAGGCCGTCGTCGTGGTCGACGACCGGCCGGGCGACCGGCGGCTGGCCGGGTACGTGGTGCCGGGTGCGGGCGGCGTCGACCCGGCCGAGCTGCGCAGCCGTCTGCACGAACGGCTGCCGAAGCACATGGTGCCGTCCGCGATCGTGATCATCGACGAGGTGCCGCTGACCGCGAGCAAGAAGCTGGACCGGCGTGCGCTGCCGGCTCCGGACTACGCGAGCACCTCGACCGGCCAGGCACCACGGACCACGCGAGAAGCCATCCTGTGCGGTCTGTTCGCCGAGGTACTGGGCCTCGACCAGGTGGGTGTCGCCGACAGCTTCTTCGCTCTCGGCGGTCACTCCCTGCTGGTCAACCGGCTCATCACCCGCATCCGCGCGGTGCTCGGTGCCGAGTTGCCAATACGCGCGGTCTTCCAGTCGCCCACCGTCGCCGAGCTGGCCGCGTATCTGGAATCGGGCAACGGAGCGGACGAGGGTGCGGATCCGTTCGCTCCGGTACTGACCCTCAAGAGCGAGGGGTCCAGAGAACCGTTGTGGTGGATCCACCCCGGTGGCGGTCTAAGCTGGCCGTACCTGGGCTTCGCCACCCTGCTCCCCGAGGACCGGCCGGTCCTCGGCCTGCAGGCGAAGGGCTTCGACGGGAAGGCAGCGCTGCCCGAGTCGATCGAGGCGATGATCGCCGACTACGTGGCAGAGGTGCTGGCCGTCCAGCCCGAGGGCCCGTTCCACCTCATGGGGCTCTCCAGCGGCGGCACGCTCGCGCACGCGATGGCCGCCGAACTCCAGCGGCGCGGACACGAAGTGGCCCTGCTGGCCCTACTGGACAGCGTTCCCAGCAGCTACTTGGCCGGCCGGCCGCTGCCCACCGAGACCGAGTTCCGCGACTACTTCGCGGAACACCTGACAAGCCTGGCGGGCTCGGACGACTACGAGTCGTTCGTGGACAACGCGGTGGCGATCGGCGTCAACTACACCGCCCTCGTAGCCGAGTTCGTCGAGCCCACCTACCGCGGTGACGCCCTGCTCTTCAACGCGGTGCCGAAACCGGAAGGTTCGTACGCGGATCTGTGGCGTCCGTACATCCTCGGTGCCCTGCACCAGCACGACATCCACAGTGCCCATGAGGACCTGTACCTGCCGGGACCGGCAGCCGAGATCTGCAAGATCATCAGCCAAGAA
This sequence comes from Streptomyces sp. NPDC002793, assembly GCF_040295485.1. Lineage (NCBI taxonomy): Bacteria > Bacillati > Actinomycetota > Actinomycetes > Kitasatosporales > Streptomycetaceae > Streptomyces > Streptomyces sp. NPDC002793. Next base: position 4,222 of record NZ_JBEOVL010000056.1, read on the forward strand.
CTCGCCGGGGACTGAGGGGGGGGGCGACCGCGCGGGCGGGGCCAGGTCAGTTCGGCTTTTCACTGAGGGGACACAGCAATGGAATCGCGTGAACCAGAAATCCTCGACGTCGTGGGCGTCGGGTTCGGACCGTCCAACCTGTCGCTCGCCGTGGCCCTGGAAGAGAGCCCGGACCCCGTCACATCCGCGTTCTTCGAACGCCAGCCGTCTCTCGGCTGGCATCGCGGAATGCTGCTGCCGTCGGCAAGGATGCAGGTCTCCTTCCTGAAGGACCTGGCCACGTTCCGCAATCCGGCGTCGAATTTCAGCTTCATCTCCTATCTGCACGACGTGGGGCGGCTCACGAGGTTCGTCAACAACCAGGACTTCTTCCCCACCCGGCGGGAGTTCCACGACTACCTCGAGTGGGCCGAGTCGAAGCTGATGCAGCCGGTCACCTACAACTCGGAGGTGACCGCGATCGGACCGGCACCGGCTGCCGGACCGGGGGCCGCCGACCGCGTACGGGTCACGGTGCGCGACGCGGCCGGCGACTCGCGTCAGGTCGACGCGCGGAACGTCGTCATCTCCACCGGGCTGGTCCCCAGGATGCCTGTCGGTCTGGAACCCGACGAATTCGTCTGGCACAGCTCTCAGTTCCTGCACAACTTCCGTCGGCGGAACAGCGGTGAGCTGAAACGGGTGGCGGTCGTCGGAGGCGGCCAGAGTGCCGCCGAGATCGTCAGGTTCCTCTACGACAGCCTGCCGGACGCCAAGGTGTCCGCGATCATCCCGTCCTACGGCTACTCCATCGCCGACGACACCCCGTTCGCGAACCAGGTGTTCGACCCCGGTGCCGTGGACAGCTACTACCACGGCTCGCAAAGGTCCAAGGACGCCGTATGGCACTACCACAAGAACACGAATTACTCGGTGGTCGACGACGAGGTGATCCGGGGCCTGTACGAGCGGGCCTACGAGGAGGATTTCAGCAAGGGTGACCGGCTGGAATTCCTCAACCTGGCCCGGGTGGTCGACGTCAAGCGAGTCGGCAGCGAAACCCGCATCACTGTGCACTCGCTGGTCAGCGAGGAGTCCTACGACCTGGACGTCGACGTCCTGGTCTGCGCCACCGGCTACGACCCGATGGACCCGGCCGAGATCCTCGGCGAGCTCGACGCCTACTGCGTCCACGACACCCAGGGCCGGCACCGCGTCGGCCGCGACTACCGGCTGGTCACGACCCCGGAACTCGACTGCGGGATCTATCTGCAGGGCGGGACGGAGCACACGCACGGGCTCGCGTCGTCGCTCCTGTCGAACATAGCCGTCCGCAGCGGCGAGATCGCGCACTCGATCGCTGCCCGGCGATCCGGCGCCCATGAGAAAGGAATCAACGAATGAGCACCAACCCGTTCGACGACGACAACGGCCGGTTCCACGTGCTGGTGAACGACGAGGACCAGCATTCGCTGTGGCCGTCCTTCGCCCCGGTGCCGGACGGCTGGCAGATTGCCTTCGGCGAGAGCAGCCGGAAGGAATGCCTCGCATACGTGGAGGCGAACTGGGTCGACATACGGCCGAGGAGCCTGCGTGAGGCCATGGCCGGGGACTGACAGAACGCGTTGAAGGAGAATTCCCATGACAACTCCGGCCGAGCGATGGGGTATCCACCCCGAGCATTTCTGGCTGTACGGGCGCCGACCGGAGCAGCCGGTTGAGTTCGACGAGAAGATGAACGCGTGGAACGTCTACGGCTATCCCGAGGCGATCGACGTCCTCGGTGACCCGGGGACGTTCTCGTCCCACATGGCCCGTCTGCTCCCCATGGGCGCAGACGAGTCGTTCACGGAAGGCGATCTGCTGCAAACGGATCCGCCGGACCACCGTGAGCTGCGCAAGCTGGTAAGCCACGCCTTCACCCCGAAGGTCGTGGCCGACCTCGAACCGCGGATCACCGCTCTCACCCACGAGTTGCTCGACGCGGTGGCCGACCAGGACGAGTTCGACCTGATGAGCAGTCTGGCGTACCCGCTCCCCGTGACCGTGGTGGCCGAGCTGCTGACCATTCCGAGCAGCGACCGCCATCTGTTCGAGCGGTGGATGACGGAGATGGTCCACAGCCTCGGTGATGTGTCGATGGAGGACGATGCCGAGGACCAGGAGCGCATCTTCGAGGCCAGCATGGCGCCGATGCGCAAGATGCTCGAGTACCTTCGCGAGCACACGGCCGAGTGCCGGCGGCGGCCGCAGGACGATCTGCTGGGCAGGCTCATCCAGGCGGATCTCAACGGCGGGCGGCTGACCGACAACCACATCGTCAACTTCGCGAAGATGCTGCTGATCGCGGGGTACCTGACGACCACGATGCTGATCGGCAACACGGTTCTGTGCCTGGACAGTTATCCCGACCAGGCCGCGCGCGTCCGGGAGGACCGCTCGCTCGTGCCGGGGCTGCTCGAGGAGTCGATGCGGTTTCTGAGCCCGGTGGCGGCCACGTACCGGGCCACCACCAGGGAGGTGGAGATCGCCGGGCAGCGGCTCTCGGCCGACCAGATGGTCATGGTCTGGTACGGGGCGGCGAACCGTGACGTCCGCCAGTTCGCCGAACCGGACGTGTTCGACATGACGCGTGGGCCCAACCCGCACCTCGGGTTCGGCAGGGGCATCCACTTCTGCCTCGGCGGTCCGCTGGCCAGGATGGAGGGGAGGGTCGCGCTCAACCTTCTCTTCGACCGGTTCCCGGAGCTGCTCACCGACCCGGACAAGCCGCCGACGTTCATGCCGGGCTTCGACACGACCGGCGTCAGCACACTCCCGCTGCGGACCTCGTCGTCATAGTCACGGTCGGTCGGGCCGAGCCGGTCAGAAGCGGCCAGGGTGACGCCATCGTGGCGCAGCCTGGTTGTCATCGAAAACGAGGCAGATGCTGCGCGGATTGCCTGCCCCTGACTGTCAGTGGCGGCAATCGCTTGTGTGTGGCGCCATGTGTGTGCCACTATGGCGTTATGAATTTGACGCCGTACGTCGACCACCTCCGTCGCGAGTTCCTGCTCGCGGCGGAGGCCACCGGCGAGGAGAGCCTCGGGGTGGCGGAGCGCCTTGTGTCCCCGCTGGACGCGTCCGTCCGGCTCACCCTGCTGGACGCCCTGTCGACCGCCGCGGACGAGATCTCCCGTGATCTCGCGCCCGGGGCGGTCGACCTTCGTCTGCGTGGCGTGGAACCGACCTTCGTGGTGACGCCGCCGACATCCGGCCTCGGTATCGAGGACTTCCTGACCGGCGATCCATCCTCCGGAAACGGCATCGTGATCCCGACGGCTGAGGAGGAGGGCGCCCCGGCGCGTATCAACTTCCGCCTGCCCGAGCACCTCAAGGCGCGGATCGAAGAAGCCGCCGGCAGGGAAGGGATCTCGGTCAATGCCTGGCTCGTCCGGGCCGTCACCGCGACCCTCAACGGCGCCGGCCGCTCCGAGCGGCGAGCGCCACCGGGGGACCAGTACAACGTCGGCTGGGTGCGGTAGCGCACACGCAAGCGGCTCACCACGGAAGGCTGACATGCCCACTTTCGACACCCCCGAACCGATCTCCGCCAGGATCGAGATCTCCACGGGCGATATCGCCATCACGGCGAGCCGACGGACCGACACGGTCGTCGACGTCCGCCCGACGGACAGCTCCAATGCCGCCGACGTCAAGGCCGCGGAAGGGGCGAAGATCGACTACGCGCAGGGCAAGTTGCAGATCAAGGCGCCGGCGCAGATGCTCCTCTGGCCCGGCATGTCGCGTCGCGCCGGCTCCGTCGACGTCGTGATCGAGCTGCCCGAGGGGTCCCATGTGCACGGCAGTTCGTCCTGGGTGACGCTGCGCGGCGAAGGCCGCCTCGGCGAGTGCCGGTTCGAGGCCGCGCACAGCGACATCCGCCTGCAGGAGACCGGACCGCTCCGGCTCACCACGTCCCGGGGCGAGATCCATGTGACCCGGGTGGTCGGCAACGCCAAGGTCGTCAACGGCTCCGGAGGCGTACGCGTCGAAGAGATCGACGGAGCGGCTCTGATCGGCAACGACCAGGGCGAGGCCAGAATCGGCGACGTCACCGGAAACCTGCGCCTGACCGGGATGAACGGCGACTTCCATGTCGAGCGGGCGCACGGAAGCGTCGAGGCCAAGACCGCCCATGGCAGCATCCGGATCGGCGAGGTCATCCGCGGCTCGGTCGTGGTGACGGCCTCGTCCGCCGAGATCGAGATTGGCATCAAGGAAGGCACCGCGGCGAAGCTGGACGTGAGCACGCTGTCCGGCGCGGTCCGCAACTCCCTGAAGGTCGTCGAGGGCCCCGCGAAGTCCGACGAGATCGTCGAAGTGCGCGTCCGCACCTACAGCGGCGACATCGTCATCCGCCGCTCCTGACGATTCCGCGAACACGGCAGCGGTCGGCTCACCGGCCGCTGCCGCAACGAGACAGGGCCCCGGCGGACGCATGACCAACATCCCGCCGACGGCCCCGGCGGCCCGAGGACCGAATCCCCCGCGGTTCCCGGGCCGCCACCCGAACCAGGCCCCCACCCGGAGAGACACGCGTGAAGATGAGGGATCAATTATGACAACGCGCGAGAGGGTTGTGCTGGATGTCGATGGCTTGCGCATGCGCTACGGCACGACCGAGGTCCTCAAGGACGTGAATCTCCGGGTGCACCACGGTGAGGTGGTGTGCCTGCTCGGACCGAACGGGGCGGGCAAGACCACCACGCTCGAGATCCTCGAGGGGTTCCGTATGCGGTCGGCCGGCCGGGTCGAGGTGCTGGGCACCGATCCGGCGCACGGCGACGAACACTGGCGGGCCCGGGTCGGTGTGGTGCTCCAGTCGTGGCGGGACCACGGCAGATGGCGGGTGCGCGAGCTGCTGGCGCACCTCGGCATGTACTACGCCCGCTACTCCACCGAGCAGATCAAGCGGCCGTGGGACCCGGACGAGCTCGTCGCCGCAGTCGGGCTGACCGCGCAGGCGGACAAGAAGGTCCGGATGCTCTCCGGCGGTCAGCGCCGCAGGCTGGACGTCGCGGTCGGCATCGTGGGCCGTCCCGAACTGCTCTTCCTCGACGAGCCCACCGCCGGCCTCGACCCCGTGGCCCGGCGCGAGTTCCACGACCTCGTCGACCGTCTCGCCGATGAGCAGGACACAACGATCGTGCTGACCACCCACGATCTGCACGAGGCCCAGAAGCTCGCCGACCGCATCATGATCCTCAACGGCGGGCAGATCATCGCCGACGGTACGGTTCAGGAGCTCGCCGAGCGGATCGTCGGCGAGGACACCGTGCGCTGGTCTCGTGACGGCCGCGACTTCGTGCGCTCGACCGGCGAATCCACCAAGTTTGCCTTCGAGTTGTTCCGGCAGTACGGCGAGGACATCACGGACCTCGAAGTCCGGAAGGCGACGCTCGAGGACACCTATCTCTCACTGGTAGGACAGCCGGCCGGTGAACACGCAGCAGACACAGACGCCGTGAGTGAGTCAGGGGACGTGACCCGATGAACGAGACAGCACTGCGAGCGGGCTGGTCCCGCGGCCTGATCGAACTGCGCCAGTCGTTCACCAACGGTGGGGACCTGTTCAACCACTTCTTCTGGCCCGTGCTGATGCTGATCGTGACGTTCTTCCTGCGGGACGTGTCCTTCGGCAGCACCGGATTCGAACTCGGCACCCTGGTGCTGCCCGGCATCCTCGGTATGAACGCCGCGATGGCCATGGTGTCCATGAGTCAGCTGCTCACCGCAGAGCGGGAGGACGGGACCCTGCTGCGCGCCAAGGCGACGCCGAACGGGATGCCAGCCTATCTGATCGGCAAAATCATCTCGGTGTCGGGCGGCGTCATCGTCGACCTTGCTATCTTCCTCGTACCCGGCCTGTTCATCATTCCCGGACTCACGATCGGTAGCCTGAGTTCCTGGCTCACACTGGTCTGGGTGCTGGTTCTGGGCCTGGTGGCCACCCTGCCGATCGGCGCGGTGCTGGGATCGGTGTTCAGCAGCGCCCGCAGCCAGGGGCTGCTCACGCTCCCGATCCTCGCGATGATCGGAACCTCCGGGATCTTCTACCCGGTTACCTCCATGCCGGAATGGGTGCAATGGATCGCCCAGGTCTTCCCGATCTACTGGCTCGGACTCGGCATGCGTTCGGCATTGCTGCCCGACAGTGCGGTCACCGTCGAGATCGCCGATTCCTGGCGCCATCTGGAGACCGTCGGCGTGCTGGGAGCCTGGGCCGCCATCGGTCTCGTCCTCGCGCCCATCGTGCTGCGCCGCATGGCCCGGCGTGAGTCCGGGTCGACCATGGCCGAGCGCCGGGAGAAGGCCCTGCAGCGGGTCGGCTGACCCATTCCACGTCCTGTGCGGCGCGATGGCGCGACAGTGGAATTTCCCTGTGATAAAGGCAAGTTGCGCCTCCGGGAGCAAACACGCGCACACCCTGAACCATGTCCCGTCGCCAGGACAGGAAAAAGCCGTGGAGAACTCAAGTGAACCTTGACACCGGCCAGGAAGCGCTTGAACACTGGAACAGCACGCTGAATTCGGTGCCCATTCTCACGCCCCGACCGCTCGTAGCGCTCTCGGTCGCATTCGGCCCATAGGCACCGCATGCAGCGCAAGGGCCAGATGCAGGAGTGGCTCGGCGTTCATGACTCTTTCACGGAAGGACACACCTGTGACCTCGCCCGTCGACCAGTGGGAGTTCCATCCCGGCCATTTCTGGCTGCGTGGAAAGCGGCCGGAAAAAATTGTTGACTATGACGAAGAGTTGCAGCTGTGGAATGTTTACGGTTATCCCGAGTCGGCTGCGATACTCGGCAACCCCAAGACCTTTTCCAGCGACACCATGCGGCTGGATCCCATCAAGCTCGACGAGTCGATAGTCGAGGGCGACTTCAGTCACACGGACCCGCCGAAGCACCGCAAACTGCGCGGACTTGTCGATCACGCGTTCACCCCGGGTCTCGTGGCCAAGCTCGAGTCCCAGGTGCACGGGATCGTCCACGAACTGCTCGATGACATCGAGGGGAAGAGCCAGTTCGATCTGGTGGCGGAGTTCGCGGCGCCGCTGCCGCTGATCATGATCTCCGATCTGCTGGGCGTCCCGGGGAGTGACCGGGCCCTGTTTCGGCAGTGGATGGACAAGATGCTCGACGGCTCGGAGAAGTTCGAGTCGCCCGAGACCGTCCTGGAGCAGGAGCAGGAGCTCGAGAAGGAGCTGGAGCTGCTCTGGGAGATGCGCGATTACTGGCACGAGCGGGCCGCCGAGAGTAGGAAGCGTCCCCGTGAGGATCTGATCAGCCAGCTCGTGCACGCGGAGGTGGACGGTGAGCGTCTGAATGACAGTCAGATCTCCAACATCGCCAACCGGCTGCTGGTCAACGGTCACCTCACCACGGCCATGCTGATTGCCAACACCGTGCTGTGCATGGACGCCTTCCCCGAGCAGGGGGCGCGTGTGCGGGCGGACCGTTCGCTGGTGCCGCCGCTGCTCGAGGAATCCATGCGGTACATGAGCCCCATCTGCGGTGTCGGCCGGGCGACCAACACTGATGTGGAAGTGGCCGGGCAGGTCATCCCCAAGGACCAGTTGCTCATCGTGTGGACCGGAGCGGCCAACCGCGACGAGCGGCAATTCGAGGACCCGGACATGTTCGACGCGGGGCGATCCCCCAACGCGCACCTCGGTCTGGGGCGCGGCATCCATTTCTGCGTGGGCCGGCAGTTGGCCCGAATGGAAAGCAAGGCGGCAGTGGAAATCCTGCTGGACCGCTTGCCCACTCTGCGGACCGACCCGGCGAACCCGCCGTCGTTCCTACAGGTGGTGGATGCCAGCGGCGTGGCCACACTCCCCGTCGTCACCCAGTAGGTCGTCACGCAGCAATCCGTAGGACTTCAATAGGGAGAAACGTGATGACGACTGTCGTCGACCGGTGGAACATTCATCCCGACCATCTCTGGCTGCGCGGACAACGGCCCCCGTCTCCAGTGGAGTTCGACGAGTCCCAGGGCCTGTGGAACGTCTACGGATATCCCGAGGCGCTGGAAATACTCAACAACCACGGGACGTTCACGTCCAACCTGGCGCATCTCCTTCCCGTCTCTGTCGACGCCCCGCTACTCGAGGGCGACATGTCGCAGATGGACCCGCCCATCCACCGCAAGTACCGGCAGCTCGTCAGCCGGGCGTTCACCCCCAAGCTAGTCGCTGCCATGGAATCGCGGGTCGCCACGATCACCGGCGAACTGCTCGACGCGGTGGACGGCAAGCCCGAGATCGAGATCGCCGCCGATCTCGCATACCCGCTGCCGGTCATCGTCATCGCCGAGCTGCTCGGCGTCCCGGCCAGTGACCGCGATCTGTTCAAGAAGTGGGCAGACGACATCATCGAGGGCTTCAGCGGGTTCTCGTTCCTCGACGACAGCGAGCAGGGCGAGAAGGACGTTCGCGATGCCACGGACCGACTGCGGCCGCTGCTGGACTACATGGCCGGGCATGTCACCGAGCGCCGGCGCAACCCTCGCGAGGACCTGCTCACGCATCTGGCCTTGGCCGAGGTCGACGGTGAACGCCTCACCGACAACGAGATCGTGAACGTCGCGAACATTCTGCTCGTAACGGGCCACATCACCACCACCATGCTGCTCGGCAACACGGCCCTGTGCCTGGACGCCTACCCGGAGGTGGCCGCGAAGGTCCGTGCGGACAGGTCACTGGTGCCGGGCGCCATCGAGGAGGCGCTGCGGCTGCTGTCCCCGTCGGCGGCGCTCGCCCGGGGAACCAGCGCAGATGTGGAGATCGCCGGGCAGCTCATTCCCAAGGATCAGATCGTCATGCTCTGGCTGGGCGCGGGGAACCGTGATCCCCGCCAGTTCGACGACCCCGAGACGTACAACCCCGCCCGGGATCCCAACCCGCACTTCGGCTTCGGCCGCGGTATCCACTTCTGCATCGGAGCCGGGCTGGCCCGGCTCGAGGGCCGTATCGCGCTGAACGCCCTGTTCGACCGCTTCCCGGTGCTCAAGACCGACCCGGCCACGCCGCCCACGTTCTTCCCGACTCCCGACATGATCGGGGTCAACACGCTCACTCTGCGCACCTCTTGAGAGGAAAAGGCTTGTCCGCCAACGGAGGGGAAGCGGAACCCGCCCCCATGGAACAGTCGCTGACCCAGATGACCCTCGGCTACGTGCCCGCGCAAGTGCTCTACGCCGCCGCGGAACTGGGCGTCGCGGACGTGCTCGGAGACGGCCCGCGTACCTACGAGAGCGTCGCCAAGGAGACGGGCACGGACTCGGCAGCCCTGCGTAGACTGCTCAGAGCACTCGCCGGACTGGGCGTGGTCACCCAGCACGACACCGAGCGCTTCTCCCTCACGGAGCTCGGCAACCGGCTGAGGGCCGACGTGCCGGTCTCTGAGCGGGACGACATCGTGCTCTCCACAGCCCCGGAGCTGTGGCGGGCCTGGGGCGAGCTGTCGACCGTCGTGCGGAGCGGAGCGCCCGCCCGGGATCCCGGCACCGGCCTGACGGCCCACGAGGCGATGCTGCGGCACCCGGAACTGTCGGCGAAGCTGCGCGCGGGCATGGCGCAGGCGGCCCGTGAGTTCGCGTCCGGGGTCGTCGGCGCATACGACTTCTCGCAGTTCCACACGGTCGCCGACTTCGGTGGTGATGAGGGCACCTTGATCGCGGCGGTCCTCGGCGCGGTGCCGGGTCTGCGGGGAGTGCTCTACGACCAGCCGGACGCACTGGAGCGGGCGGCAGCCGCACTGGGCGCGGCGGGCGTCGCGGACCGGTGCGAGGTCGTGGTCGGCGACCTCACGAAGCCGGTAGCGGCCGGAGCCGACGCCTTCGTCCTGAACAACGTCGTCCGCGACTGGGGCGACGAGAAGGCGACCGCGCTGCTGCGCAACTGCCGTGCGGGAATGACCCCGACAAGCCGGCTGCTCCTGGTGGAGACGCTCATGCCACCGGTCCTGACTCCGGACGAGTCCGCCGCGTACGGGCTCACGGACCTCAACAACCTGGTCTTCACCGGCGGGCGGGAGCGCACCCGGGACGAGTACGCCGACCTGCTCGACGCGGCAGGCTTCGCCCTCTCGGCGACCGTGGCCGTGCCGGTCCCCACGGGCATGCCGGACTATCACGTGATCGAGGGCACCCCCACCTGACGACCGTCACACACCCGAGGCAGAGCCGCCGCCAGCTGCCGGCTCTGCCTCCGTGTGTAGGGGGCAGGCCTTCTGCTGATGTTTTCAGCACGAGTTGGCACGGTTCAGGCACACGTGTCGCCTCTGGGGCGAATCCTCGGGCAACCGCAGTTTGTGTGGGCCCGACAAAACATCCTGGTTGTCCTGCTGGTCCTCTGAATAGCTGCGCTTGTGCGCTCGGGCGGTGTCTCTGGCGGCTCTGCAGCAACTCCACCGGTGGCAGCCGGTGGACAGACGCCTTTGGACCGTGCATCACGTGGTAGCACGGGCAACCTGTCGCACGTGCTCTGATCAGGCAAAACGTCACCGGACAGCACGACGAGGCACTACGCAGCATGAACACTCATGGTCTCGTAATGCGTAGGTCCGGGGTCCGAGTCGCCAGGGACTTTTCAGGGACTTTCAGCTCTGTCGGAGGGACATCCGAGGGACTTTTTGCAGTACAAGCACGGAAGGCTGTGACAGCGCTGAAAGGCCCAGGGCATCGGGGCCGCGCATCCGCGCCGTCGCTCCATAGCGCTCCGGCACGGCGTCGGGTCGGCAGTAGAAGACGAGGTTCGTCGGGGCCGCACACGGTCCTGACCTCGGAGAACGTGCCCCCGCGGGCCCGGCGGCGTGAGCGCCGGGCCCGCAAACAGGCGGTCAGTCGTACGGGTAGAAGCCCGACCCCGTCTTGCGGCCGAGCCGCCCCGCGTCCACCATCCGCTGGAGCAGCGGGGGAGCGGCGTACAGCGGCTCCTTGTACTCCGCGTACATCGAGTCGGCGACCGAGGCCACGGTGTCCAGGCCGATCAGGTCGGCGAGTTTGAGCGGCCCCATCGGGTGGGCGCAGCCCATCTCCATGCCGTTGTCGATGTCCTCACGGCTGGCGATGCCCGACTCGAACATCCGGATCGCGGAGAGCAGGTACGGGATCAGCAGGGCGTTGACGACGAAGCCCGAACGGTCCTGGGCGCGGATCGCGTGCTTGTCGAGCACGTCGTGCACGACAGCTTCGGCGCGCTTGATCGTCGCGTCGGACGTCGTCAGCGCGGGGATCAGCTCGACGAGCCGCTGCACCGGAGCCGGGTTGAAGAAGTGGATCCCGATGACCTGGTCCGGCCGGGATGTCGCCACGGCCAGCTTCACGAGCGGGATGGAGGAGGTGTTCGAGGCGAGGATCGCGTCCGGCCGTGTCACCACCTGGTCGAGGACCTGGAAGATCTCGGTCTTGACCTGCTCGTTCTCCACGACGGCCTCGATCACGAGATCGCGGTCGGCGAACTCTCCGAGGTCGGTGGTGAAGCTGAGGCGGGCGAGGGTCTCGTCGCGCTCCTCCACGGTGATCTTGCCGCGTTCGGCGGCCTTGGAGAGGGAGTTGTGCAGCCGGGTACGCCCTATCTCCAGCGCCTCGCCGGTGGTCTCGGCCACCTTGACCTCGAGGCCGCTGCGAGCGCATACCTCCGCGATGCCTGCGCCCATTTGGCCACAGCCCACCACTCCGACGCGTGCAATGTCGGCCATAGAGTCCGTCACCTCGTGCCTTTCGCTGATCTCGTGCGGCAGTTCCCGTTTGATTCCGGTGCCCGCCTCGACCCCACGACGTTACTCCGCGATCCGGCTCCGGTGAGCTGCGGGTGGGGGGTCCGAGGCGGGCATGATCTGTGTCACGCGCTGCCGACGTGACACACGGGAACAGGGAAACGAAAGGTGCACAGATGCGTCGTTTGGGTCGGAGGTCATTGGTGATGGGTGCGGCGAGCACGGTGGCCGCGCTGCTGACGGCGGGTGATGCCGTCGCCACGCGCGTACCCGGTACCCCCCGGCACGGGGGCCGGGGTCGCAGGGCGGACCAGGGCGAGCTGCGCGGTGTGTGGATCGCCACGGTGGCCAACCTGGACTGGCCCTCGAAACCGGGCCTGGGTGCCGCGGCCCAGGAGGCGGAGCTGATCGCGCACCTGGACCGCGCGGTCGCCCTGCGGCTGAACGCCGTGGTGCTCCAGGTCCGGCCGAGCGCGGACGCGCTGTGGCCCTCGTCGTACGAGCCGTGGGCGCAGTGCCTCACCGGCGTCCAGGGCAAGGACCCGGGCTGGGACCCGCTGGGCACTGCGGTCCGCGAGGCGCACGCGCGCGGGCTGGAGCTGCACGCGTGGTTCAACCCGTACCGGGTCGCCAACCACACGGACCCCTCACGGCTCGTCGCCTCCCACCCCGCCAGGGTGCACCCGGAGTGGGTCCTGCCGTACGGCGGGAAGCTCTACTACAACCCCGGGCTGCCCGAGGTCAGGGAATTCGTCCAGGACGCCATGCTGGACGCGGTGAGCCGTTACGCCGTGGACGCGGTGCACTGGGACGACTACTTCTACCCCTACCCGGTGGCGGGCCAGGTCTTCGACGACGACGCGGCGTACGAGCGGTACGGCGAGGGCTTCCCGGACAAGGCGGCCTGGCGCCGTGACAACACCGACCGGCTGGTGCGCGAGACCGCAGCGCGGATCAAGGAGGTCAGGAGCGGCGTCCGCTTCGGGATCAGCCCCTTCGCGGTGTGGCGCAACGCGAAGACCGATCCGCTGGGCTCCGACACCGCGGCCGGCGTGCAGACCTACGACGACCTGCACGCCGACACCCGGAAATGGGTCAAGGAGGGCTGGATCGACTACATCTGCCCGCAGATCTACTGGAACATCGGTTTCTCCGCCGCCGACTACGCGAAACTGCTGCCGTGGTGGGCGGAGACGGTCCGGGGCACCGGCGTCGGTCTGTACATCGGTGAGGCGCTCTACAAGGCGGGCGACCCCGCCCAGCCCGCCGCCTGGCAGGACCCGGCCGAACTCTCCCGTCACCTCGACCTCGCCGCCGGATATCCGGAGGTGGGCGGCCACGTCTACTTCTCGGCGAAGCACGCGAAGGCCGACCCTTCGGGGGCGATGGCCCGGGTGGTGGCCGACCACTACCAGGTCAGGGCGCGCACACCCCGCTGACCCGGGCCCTGACACGTGCGCCGGGGACCGCTCGTGACCCCGGCGCACGCGCGCCCTACCGGTCCCGTTCCTCCGCGGCGGTGTGCTGGACGACGCTGTCGGGGCCCGGGGACCTGATCGATTCGTGCCCGTCCTCGAAGCGCAGGCGGTACGGGGGGCTGCCCCCGTCACCCAGCACCTCGATGATCTCCGCGACACGGTCGTGCTGTCCCACGGTCCTGCCGTGCGTCAGCAGCCGGTCGCCCGTGTGTGCCTCCATCGGGGGTGACCTCCTCACGGGTGGTGGTCCATGTCGACAAGTCTATGACCGGACGGGCGCCTCGGCTCCCGTGCGGCGGGTCTCGCGGCTGCCCGTGCGCTGGGTGACGGCGATGCACACCAGGACGGCCACCGCCGCCACCGGAGCGGCGGCGGACACCTCCTCACCGAGGGCGAGGAACGACCAGACGAGGGTGAGGAGCGGCTGCGCCAGTTGGAGCTGACTGGCCCGCGGGACCCCGATCTCCGCCATGCCCCGGTACCAGACGTACAGGCCCAGGAAGGTGGACCCGGCGGCCACCCAGACCAGACCGATCACCCCGCGCGCCGTGAGGTGTACCGGTTCGAAGGGGAGGGCGACGGCCGCGCCGGCCACCGCGACCGGCAGGGCGAGCATGAGGGCCCAGCCGATCACCTGCCAGCCCGGCATCACCTTGGCCAGTCTGCCGCCCTCGGTGTATCCCGCCGCGCAGACCAGCAGCGCCCCGAACAGGTACAGATCGCCGGCGGACAGCTTTCCGCCGCTCTGCTGGACGGTGAAGGCGATCACCACGGCCGCCCCGGCCAGCGCCGCGACCCAGAAGGCGCGCGGCGGACGTGCCCCGGTGCGCGCGGCCGAGAAGAGCGCGGTGGTCAACGGGAGCAGCCCCACCACGACCGCCGCGTGCGAACTCGTGGAGGTCTCCAGGGCCAGCGAGGTCAGCAGCGGGAAACCCACCACCACGCCGCCGGCGACGACGGCGAGACCGGCCCAGTGGCGGCGCGCGGGCAGCGGCACCCGGCCCGCGAGCAGCGCGCATCCCGCGATCAGTGCCGCGAGCACGCTGCGCAGGGCGACGAGGGACCAGGGGCCGAAGCTCTCCAGGCCCCACACCGTCGAGGGGAAGGTCAGTGAGAAGGCGAGGACCCCGAGACCGGCGAGCAGGAGGCCGCCGCCCGGGCCACGGCGTGTCGACGTGGGTCGGTCTACCTTAACCGCTATCGCTGCGCGGCTGGTAGCGCTACTCTGTGCTGTCATGTATGAGCGTAGCAGCGTGTCCGAACTGGCAAACACTCTGCGGGGCGAGCTGAACCGCTACTCGCCAGGTGGAAAGCTGCCGTCGAGTCGGGCTCTCGTCGACCGGTTCAAAGTCAGTCCGGTCACCGTCTCGCGAGCTGTCGCCCAGCTCGCCGCCGAGGGCCTCGTCGTCACCCGTCCCGGCTCCGGAGCGTTCCGTGCCGAGACCCGCCCCGCCGCGCCCGCCGTGGGTGACACGTCCTGGCAGGAGGTCTCGCTGAGCGGGGCCGGTGGGCCCGAGGTCGTGCCGCGCACCGTCGACGCCTCAGGGGTGCTCGTCACGCTCGCCGCGCCGCCGTCCGGCGTCATCGAATTCAACGGCGGCTACCTCCATCCCCGTCTCCAGCCCGAACGGGCACTCGCCGCAGCCCTGGCCCGGGCGGGCCGCAGGCCCGGGGCCTGGGGCAGGCCGCCCACGTCCGGGCTGGCCGAGCTGTGCGCCTGGTTCGCCCGGGAGATCGGCGGCAACCTCACCGGGCCCGACGTCCTGGTCACGGCGGGCGGGCAGAGCGCCCTGGCCACCGCGCTGCGTGCTCTCGCCCCGCCCGGTGCCCCCGTCCTCGTCGAATCGCCCACCTATCCGGGCATGCTGGCAGCCGCCCGCGCCACCGGCCTGCGACCGGTCCCCGTGCCGACGGACGCCGACGGGGTGCGGCCCGATCTGCTGGAAGCCGCGTTCCGGGCCACCGGGGCCAAGGTCTTCGTCTGTCAGCCGCTCTTCCACAACCCGACGGGCGTGGTCCTCGCCCCCGAGCGGCGCGAGCGCGTCGTGCGGGCGGCCCGGCAGGCGGGTGCCTTCGTCGTGGAGGACGACTTCGCCCGTCACCTCGTCCATGACGACGCCGGCCCGCTGCCCGAGCCCCTGGCCGCCGACGACCCGGACGGCGTCGTGATCCATGTGCGGTCCCTCACCAAGATCACGTCGCCCAGCCTCCGCGTCGGGGCGCTGGCCGCCCGAGGGCCGGTGCGGGAACGGCTGCGCGCGATCCAGGTCGTCGACAGCTTCTTCGTACCGCGTCCGCTCCAGGAGGCCGCGCTCGAACTCGTCGGCTCCCCGGCCTGGGAGCGCCATCTGCGCACCACGGCCGTCGAACTCGGCGGCCGCCGCACCGCGATGACGGCCGCCCTGCGCGGCCTGCTGCCCGAACTCGCCCTGGCGCACGTGCCGTCCGGCGGTGGCAGCCTCTGGCTCCGGCTCCCCGGGGAGGGGGCCGAGGAGCCGGCCCTGGTCGCCGCCGCCCTGCGGGCCGGCGTCGCGGTCGCCCCCGGCCGGCCCTACCACTGCGCCGAACCACCCGCCGGGCACATCAGGCTGAGCTTCGCGGCCGTGTCTGGCCCCTCCGAGATCGCCGAGGGGGTGCGCAGACTGCGCACCGCCGTGGACGAGGTGCGCACGCCGGGCGATAGCCTCCCGGGATGACCGACCACGACACCGCCGTGCGGCGCTACGAGATCTCCGACGACCCCGCGCGGCTCGACAACGCCCGCATCCACCACTGGCTGTCCACGGACGCCTACTGGGCCCTGGGGCGCACCCGTGAACAACAGGACCGGATGATCGAGGGTTCGCTCAACTACGGTGCCTACGACCCCGTTTCGGGGGAACAGGTCGCCTTCGCGCGGGTGGTCACCGACCGCGCCTCCTTCGCGTGGATATGCGATGTCTACGTCGACCACACGGCCCGCGGCGAGGGCCTCGGCACCCGGCTCGTCACCGCGGTCCGCGACGAACTGGCTCCGCTGGGCGTGCGCAGGTTCCTCCTCGCCACCAAGGACGCCCACGGCGTGTACGCCAGGCTCGGGTTCACCCCGCTCGCCGAACCGGACATGTGGATGGTCCTCCAGACGGGCTGAGGACGGGCGGAAACGTGGGGCCGCCCGCCCTCTTGACCGGCACGGCGCCCGGCCCCACGATCGCTCGCATGAGTGTTCGGGTGTCTCTGGTCGCCGCAGCACGCAGCTCCGCCCTCCTCGCCGAGCGTTTCGACGACGACCGGCCGCTCGACCACGCCGGCTGGCGCGAGGTCCAGCTCGCCGCCCACACCCTGGTGCCGCTCAATGTCGCCGAGCTGCGCTACTGCTCGCCCGCCCCGCGCAGCCGCGCCACCGGCGACGCCCTCGGCTTCGCCCCGCTCCTCCAGCCCGCGCTGCGCGACTGCGACATGGGCCGCTGGCGGGGGATGACCCTGTCGGAGGTGGCCGCCCGTGAGCCGGCGGCCGTCGACGCCTGGCTGGCCGATCCGCGCTCCGCCCCGCACGGGGGAGAATCCCTGCTCGGCTTCATAACGCGGGTGGGGGGCTGGCTCGACACCCGCCCGGTCTCCGAGGGTGCGGTCGTCGCCGTCGCCGAACCCGCCGTCGTGCGCGCGGTCCTGGTGTACGCGCTCAAGGCCCCGCCGTCGACGTACTGGAACGTCGACGTCCGGCCGCTGTCCACGCTGACGATCACCGGACTGCCCGGTCGCTGGAGCCTCAGCCTCGGGGCGCTTCCCGGCTGACCGGCAGACCGGGCGGCCGGCTCACCCCGTCGGAGGAGCGGTGCGTACGGCGCCTTCCCGCCGGTCCGACCAGTCGGTATGGTGCGTGGCACCGAGACGAGGAGAGACCTGTGCCGCAGATCCAAGGCCACTGTGACGACCGGTTCGCCGCGGTACGCGACGCGTTCGCCGCGAACTTCGCCGAGCGCGACGAGCTGGGCGCGGCGGTGACCGTGCTGGTCGACGGCCACCCGGTGGTGGACCTCTGGGGCGGCTGGGCCGACGGGGAGCGGTCCCGCCCATGGGAGCGGGACACCGTGGTCAACGTCTGGTCCACGACGAAGGGGCCGACCGCCCTCTGTGCCCACATCCTCGTCGACCGTGGTCTCCTGGACCTGGACGCCCCGGTGGCGGCGTACTGGCCCGAATTCGCCGCCGCGGGAAAGGAGTCCGTCCGCGTGCGGCACCTCCTCTCGCACCGCTCCGGGGTCGCGGGCCTGCGCGATCCGCACACCCTGGCCGAGCTCTACGACTGGGAGCTGACCACGGCGCGCCTCGCCGCCACCGAGCCCTGGTGGGAGCCGGGCACCCGCTCCGGCTACCACGCGATCTCCTACGGCTTCCTCGTCGGCGAGGTCGTCCGGAGGATCACCGGCCTGCTGCCCGGGGAGTTCCTCCGGCAGGAGATCACCGGGCCGCTCTCCATCGACTTCGGCGTGGGCTTCCCGGAGAAGGACGCCGACCGGGTCGCCGAACTCGTCCAGCCGAAGTCCGTCTCCCGTGCGCAGGCCGCCCTGTTCGCCACGATGGAGCCGGTGGCCATCGCCTCCCTGCTCAACCCCGGCACCGGTGTCGCCGCGGCCAACACCCCCGAGTGGCGCGCCGCGGAGATTCCCGCCGCCAACGGCCACGGCACCGCACGCGGGGTCGCCTCCCTCTACGGCATCCTCGCCGGGCGGGGCACCCTCGACGGCCGGCGGATCCTGTCCGAGGAGGCGGCCGAGCGGGTCCGCGAGGGCCAGGGCAGCTGCCGGGACCTGGTGCTGGGGGCGGGCTTCGCCCACGAGACCGAGCTGGGCCTCGGCCTCTGGCTGAGCGGCCCGAACGCCTCCTACGGCCCCAACCCGCGTGCCGTGGGCCACGACGGGGCGGGCGGCTCCTGCGGTCTCGCCGACCCCGAGGCCGGGGTCGCCCTCGGCTACGTGATGAACCGCATGGGCCCGCACATCGCCGACGACCCGCGCAAGACGGCCCTGGTCGACGCGGTGTACGGAGCTCTGTGAGCCGGCGTCAGTAGCCTGCGGGGCGCACCAGCCCGGACTCGTACGCGTACACCGCGGCCTGGGTACGGTCGCGCAGACCCAGTTTCACCAGGATCCGGCTCACATGGGTCTTCACGGTCTGCTCCGCCACCACCAGGCGCACCGCGATCTCGGCGTTCGACAGGCCCTGGGCGACGAGGGACAGCACCTCCGTCTCGCGTTCCGTGAGAGAACCGACCCTCTCCCTGCCCGGAGCCCGGGGCCCGGTGCTCACCCGGGAGAACTCGGCGATCAGCCGCTTGGTGATGTTCGGGGCGAGCAGCGCGTCACCGGCCGCCACCACCCGTACCGCCTGGGCGAGTTCCGCGGCGGAGGCGTCCTTCAGCAGGAAGCCGGAGGCGCCGGAACGCAGCGCCTCGTACACGTACTCGTCGAGGTCGAAGGTCGTCAGGACGAGGACCCGGACGGTGGCGCCGGGCGCCTCGGTGAGGCGGCGCGTCGCGTCGATCCCGCCGAGGCGGGGCATCCGTATGTCCATCAGGACGACGTCCGGGGCGAGTTCGGCCGCCTTCTCCAGTGCGTCCATACCGTCCACCGCCTGTCCGACGACCTCGATGCCGGGCTCGGCGTCCAGCAGCACCGTGAAGCCCTGGCGGACCATCATCTGGTCGTCGGCGATCAGCACGCGGATGGTCATGCGGGGTCCTCCAGGGGGAGCGTCGCCACTACTTCGAAACCCCCGCCGGGGGTGGGGCCGTGGGCGAGGTCGCCGCCCAGCATGGCGGCTCGTTCGCGCATGCCGAGCAGCCCGTGTCCGAGCCCCTCCGCCGGTGCGGCGGGTGTGCCGGGTGCGGAGTTGACGACCCGCACCGTGAGGGCGGTGGAGTGGTAGCCCATCTCCACGCGGGCCCGCGCTCCCGGGGCGTGCCGCAGTACGTTGCTCAGCGCCTCCTGCACGATGCGGAAGGCGGACAGTTCCACCCCCGGCGGCAGCGGCCGACGCCGGCCCGCCGTCCCCCTGGTGACGGTGACACCCGCACCCCGCACCTTGCCGATGAGTTCGTCCAGCCGGTCCAGGGTGGGCTGCGGGGCGTGCCGCAGCCCGTCCGCCACGGCGTCCTCCGAGCGCAGGACGCCGAGCACCCGGCGCAGCTCGGCGAGCGCCTCCACGGCGTTCTCCCGTATGCCGGCGAGATTCTCCCGGAGCTCGTCCGACGGGTTCTCGACCAGATGCGGGGCGACCTGCGCCTGGATGGAGATCACCGACATGTGGTGGGCGACCACGTCGTGCAGCTCGCGCGCGATCCGGTTGCGCTCCTCCAGGAGGGTGCGGCGGGACCGTTCCTCCTCCGTCAGCCCGGACTGCACGACGAGCTGGGTGCGAGCCACCCGCAAGGCGCGCAGGGCGGCGGCGATCACCACCGCCGAGACGAGGACGAGGGAGGTGATGCCCAGGGAGTAGTGGTGGGGCCAGGCGGTGGAGCCGGCGAGCAGCCCCGCCGCCAGGGCCAGCGCGAGTGCGAGACCCGCTCGGCGGGGATGTACGCGGAGCGTCAGCAGGAACAGGGAGGCGCCCTGCAGAGCCATCTCGGGGCCGGTCCACGGGAACAGCGCGCCGGGTACCGTCACCGATGCCGTGATCCGCACGCTGACGACCATGAGGACCAGCGAGGCCCACCACGCGTACAGGGGCTGCCACATCCCGGTGAGCAGCGCCAACGCCTGGGCCACGACCAGGAGCACCGCGTATTCGGGTACGCCGGCACCGTGCGGGACCAGGTCGGGCACGTGCCAGACGGCGACCACCGACACCCCGAGCGTCAGCAGCATCCCGAACACGGGCCGCCAGACCGGGTATCCGGGTGCGTCCACGGGCGGCACGGGATCGACCGGAGCGGACCACAGATCCTCGCGCAGCCTGCGCGGGAGCCCGCGCAGTGCCGCCCCGATCCGCTCCCCGACCCCCGTCATGCCGTTCAGCTTAGACACGGCGCGACTCCGGTGCCCGGGCCGGGGAGCCCGACCGCACGACGGTCGAACTCCCGCCGCCGCGCCGCTCGTACGCCCCGAACGCGGCCCGGCACACCAGCAGCACCAGCGCGAACACCGGGAGCCAGGCCGGTCGGGCGAGCAGCCAGGCCGGGCCGTCGGGGACCGTGTGCAGTCCGGGGAGCGGGCCGTGCAGGAACAGGGTGGTCATCGTGACCACGATCATCGCGGTCTGGTGCCACAGGAAGACGGTCATCGCGGAGAGGTTCACGAGCGCCACCGCCGCCCACACCACGGGCCGCGCGAGCACCCGCCGCAGACGTCCGAGCAGCAGCAGGGCCGCACCGCACTGGGCGAGGCCGAAGGTGACGGCGGCGAGCGTCGGCGGATCGAGGTTGGAGAGGGCGCCGCCCGGCACCCCGACCATGGCGGCGGGGTACCCGGCGAACAGCACCAGGCCCGCGGTGGCCGTCGCGCCGCCGAGCAGCAGTACCCACCCGGTCCCGCGGTCGCTCAGCGCGCCCCGCGCCCAGGCCGCCCCGAGGCAGTAGGGGACCAGCCAGCCGGCGGCCACGTTGATCCACCCCAGGGCGGCCGGGCCGTCGAAGCCCAGCCGGAACAGGTCGGCGTGCAGGACGACGGCGAGCGGCCACAGCGGGTGCAACCGCATCACCAGCGGGGTCGCCGCGGTCAGCGCCGCGAACACCAGCAGGAACCAGAGGGGCGACCACACCAGCTTGCCCAGGGTGCGTACAGTCCCCTCGTCCACCCCCGAGGCCAGCATCACGCCGCTCGCCACCGCCCACACGGCCGTCACCACGGCGACCGGCCGGAAGAGGCGGCCCATCCGGGTCCCCAGCCACCGCCCGTAGGACTCTCCCCTGGCCCGGGCGGAGGCGTAGCCCTTCGCCCCCACCTGGCCGCCCACCAGGAAGAAGACGGCGAGCGTCTGGAACACCCACGAGACGGGCGCGAGCCGGGGCATGTGCTGGAGCGGACTCGCGCCGTGCACGGTGCCGCTGTCCGCGACCAGCGCGGTCACCAGCCAGTGGCCGCACACCACACCCAGGATGGCGAAGGCCCGCAGCGCGTCGACCGCACGGTCGCGGTCCCGGGGCGTCGCCGCGTCGATCCGTCGAACGAGGTCACGCATGACCGCCCCCGGCCGTGCCCCCGACGATCCCGGCGATGCTGCGCAGCGAGACGGAGCCGGGCCGCAGATATCCGCTGTGGTCCGCGTCGCCCGCGTCGAAGACCTCGGCACCGAACGCCGGTGCCACCGGGTCCGTCCCGAACCCGAGGGTGACGAACGGCAGCGGGATCTCGACGTGCGGAACCCGGGCGATCCAGTCGTCCCCGCCGAGGCCCGCCCGGACCGTGGCCCGGGTGCGCAGGGCGGTGGCGTCGTCGAAGCCGGTACCGGGGCTTCCGTACAGCACGATGTCCGCGACGTCGAGCCCGGACGCGGCGCGGGCGCAGACCACGGAACCGTAGGAGTGGCAGAGCAGGGACACCCGGGCGGTGGGTTCTGCCACGCTCAGCTCCCGCACGAAGGCCCGCAGGCCCGGTGCCGCCTCGTCGGCCAGGGCCGACGTCAGGGAGGAGGGGCCCAGCATGACCGGCGTCCGGTAGCCGAGCCAGGCGACGACGGCGGAGCCGCTGCCCAACTCGTCCAGGAGAGCCTCGGCGCCGCGCCGTAAGCGCCCGTAATGATCGAGGTCCACGCCCGCCCCGGGCACCAGTACCGCGATGCGTTCCGCCCCGGACAGCTCCCCGAAGACCTCAGCGCTCCGGCCGCCGTCGCGCCCGTCGAAACTCAGGAAGGCACGCCCCCGGCCCGCCATGGCCGTGAGCGTGGCGGCCCGTCGCCGGTCGCCGTGGTGGGCGGCCATGTCCCGCGCCGCCAGAATCTCCTCCCGGCCGGCCGCGTACCTGTACTCCAGCCCCGAGGGGCCGGCCGTGCCCAGCGGCGACAGGGCGGCCGGGGCGGGGGCCGGGACGGCGCCGGGGCGCGCCGCTCCCGACACCGGCAGTGCCACCGACGCGGTGACGAGTACGGCGAGCAGGGCACGCCGAGCGCGGCTGCTCCGTGGGCGGGACGCCATGGGTGATTCCTTCCGTACCGGATGGGTTCTCGTTGAATCCGGTACCGAAGTTATGGAGCGACCCGTGTGGTCGGCGTCCCGCTCAGGAGTGCACTTGGCGCGTAGCTCCCAGGTACTACGAGTAGGGGGTGAGCACCGGCCACCCGCTACGGCCGGCGGCGGGGCTTCCCGCGCTTGGCGGCGCCGCCCTTGGACGGCTTGGCGCCGCCCCGGGACGTCTTGCTCCCCGCCGCGGGCTTCCGCGGCGCGCCGGTCTTCTTCTCGGCGCGCTTGGCCTTGGGCTGCGGCGGTGTCGGCGGACGGCCCCGGGTGCTGTTGACGGTCCGACCCCGGACGATCCCGATGAACTCCTCCACCAGGTCGGTGGTCTTCTCCTCCGGCCAGGACAGGGCGATCCGCGACTCGGGTGCGCCGGTCAGCGGCCGGTAGGTGAGGTCCCTGCGGTGGTGCAGACGGGCCAGCGACTGCGGGACGACGAGCAGCCCCACCCCCGCCGCCACCAGCTCGACGGCGTCCGCCGTCGTGGCGGGCCGCTCGAACGCGGGCCGGCCCGGTGGGCGCTCCCAGTCGAGGGGGTCGTCGAGGGGGTGCAGCACGATCTCCTCGGCGAGGTCCTCGGCCGACATCTCCTCGACGGCGGTCGCCGCACGGTCCTTGGGAAGGACCACCACGGTGGTCTCGGCGTAGAGGGGGATCGCGCTGAGGTCCGTACGGTCGACGGGCAGCCGCACGAAACCGGCGTCCGCGCCACCGTCGCGCAGCAGGGCGGCGGCCTCCGCGGCGGGTACGCCGACGAGGGTCAGGGGGGTACCGGGCAGCCGCTCGTTCCAGATCCGCACCCACTTGGTCGGGGTCACGCCCGGGACGTAGGCGAGCCGGAACGCAGGGGGTTCTTCCGAGCCTGTCACCCCGCCAGGTTACCGGCCGTGGTCGGAGGCGGCGCACATGCTCGATACCCTGGACACCATGACGTCGCACCAGACCACCCAGACCATGAAGCCCGCCACCGCGGCGAAGAAGCTGGGTGTGTACCTCGAAGCCACCCCCGCCGAGTTCCAGGAGGGCGTCGTCTCGCGCGCCGAGCTGAACGCGCTGCAGTCCGACCCGCCCGAGTGGCTGCAGGAGCTGCGCCGCAACGGCCCGCACCCCCGGCCGGTCGTCGCCTCGAAGCTGGGCGTCTCCATCGCCGGCCTCGCGCGCGGAGGGGTCACCGAGGCGCTCACCACCGAGCAGATCGACGCCCTGAAGCACGAGGGCCCGGAGTGGCTGGAGAAGGAGCGCGCCACCCAGGCGGAGGTCCGCAAGGAAGCGGTGCGCATCAAGGAGCGCGACGCCGCCCGGGCCGCGGAGAAGGCCGACCGCGACTGACGCGCCCCGTGGGCGGCGAGGCGCTGCCGGGCTATTCGCCCGTGTAGAAGGCGACGGTCGCCACCGTCGTCGCGGTCACGGTCTCCGGGTCCGCGCCGGCAGCGGCGAACGCCCGTCCCCATTCCTCGCCCGAGCGGGCCACGAAGGCCTTCGCCTCGGGTGAGGTCTGCCACTCCACCGCGTCGTCCGGGCCGAGCCCGCCGCCCGCCAGGTGCCACCCGAGCCCCAGAAGGGCCAGGTCCCACCCGACGCCGACGGCCCCCGGCCCGTACTGGCTCCGGAACTCCTCCGGGATGACGGACACGTGCTCCAGCTCGAACACCGTCCGGTCGCCGCCCTCCGGCGCGAGCCGCACCTCGACCTCGCTGAACCCGGGATCGGGACCGAACAGCCAGGAGACCCGCAGCCGCTCCGGGGGGACGCACTCCAGGATCTCCCCGCCCGCGTTCCCCTCCAGCTGGTAGCTCCCGCCGACCCGGAAGTCACCGGTCACCGGAAGGAACCACCTGGCGATCCGCTCCGGCGCGGTCAACGCGTCCCAGACGTCGGCGGGACGGGCGTCGAAGGTACGCCGCAACAGCACCGTGCCCGCCTCGTCCGCCCCCACCCGGCGGGTGCCGACCTCTCGCCGCACCCGGCTGATCGCGTCGACGATCTCGCTCATGGCCGCTCACTTCCCTCGGGCCGGCAGATACGCGTTGTCGGTGACGCAGCTCCAGTGGCTCATTTTATGGTCGTTCCCGCGCCGCGACAGCGGGAGGAACCGCCATCCGTCCCGGAGCCACCGACGGCGGCGCGCGACAAGGGGCGGAAGGGCACGGTACGTGGTCTCGCGTGTACACCGCATGGCTCCGCAGGGCAGGTGTGAGCGGGCCGCTCCGGAGCCGGCCCGACCTCCCCCCGGTCTTTGCATAAAACTGCATAGATGCGTATAGTCATGCCGTCGATAGGGAGGAATTCCGATGGTGGTACGTGCGGCAGTGGCAGGAGCGAGCGGATACGCCGGCGGGGAACTGCTCCGCCTGCTCCTCACCCACCCCGAGGTAGAGATCGGGGCCCTCACCGGTCACTCCAACGCCGGGGAGCGGCTCGGCGCGCTGCAGCCGCACCTGAGGCCGCTCGCGGACCGCGTGCTCCAGCCGACCACGCCGGAGGTGCTCGGCGGGCACGACGTCGTCTTCCTGGCCCTTCCGCACGGACAGTCCGCCGCCGTCGCCGAACAGCTCGGTGACGAGGTGCTCGTCGTCGACATGGGGGCCGACTTCCGGCTGGAGAACCCCGCCGACTGGGAGAAGTTCTACGGCTCACCGCACGCCGGTACCTGGCCCTACGGACTGCCGGAGCTGCCCGGGGCCCGTGCGGCACTCGAAGGGGCCAAGCGTATCGCCGTCCCCGGCTGCTACCCGACGGCCGTCTCCCTCGCGCTCTTCCCGGCGTACGCGGCCGGTCTCGCCGAACCCGAGGCCGTCGTCGTCGCCGCGTCCGGCACCTCCGGCGCTGGCAAGGCGGCCAAGCCGCACCTGCTCGGCTCCGAGGTCATGGGCAACATGTCCCCGTACGGTGTCGGCGGGGTCCACCGGCACACCCCCGAGATGATCCAGAACCTCGGCGCCGCGGCCGGCGAGCCGGTCACCGTGTCCTTCACCCCGACCCTCGCGCCCATGCCCCGCGGCATCCTCGCCACGTGCAGCGCGAAGGCGAAGCCCGGGGTGAGCGCCGAGTCGCTCCGCGCGGCGTACGAGAAGGCATTCGCCGACGAGCCGTTCGTCGACCTGCTGCCCGAGGGGCAGTGGCCCGCCACCGCCGCCGTGTACGGATCCAACGCCGTGCAGATCCAGGTGGCCCACGACGAGGCCGCCGGCCGGATCATCGTGATCAGCGCCATCGACAACCTGGCCAAGGGCACCGCCGGAGGTGCCCTGCAGAGCATGAACATCGCCCTCGGACTTCCCGAGGACACGGGTCTTTCCACGATCGGAGTCGCACCGTGAGCGTCACGGCAGCCAAGGGATTCACGGCGTCGGGCATCGCCGCCGGAATCAAGGACAGCGGTAACCCGGATCTGGCCGTTGTGGTCAACCAGGGGCCGCGATGCACCGCCGCGGGCGTCTTCACCTCCAACCGCGTCAAGGCCGCACCCGTCCTCTGGTCGGAACAGGTCCTCAAGGGCGGCGAAGTGACCGCCGTCGTGCTCAACTCCGGTGGGGCCAACGCCTGTACGGGGCCCCAGGGCTTCCAGGACACCCACGCCACCGCCGAGAGGGCCGCGGCCTCCCTCAACAGCGCCGGGTACGACGAGACGGGCGGGCACGGTGCCGGAACGGTTGCCGTGGCGTCCACCGGACTGATCGGCCTGCTGCTGCCCATGGACAAGCTCCTCCCGGGCATCGACAAGGCGGTCGCCCAACTGACCCCGCACGGCGGTGAGAAGGCCGCCATCGCGATCAAGACCACCGACACGGTCCACAAGACCGCGGTCGCGGGCGGCGAGGGCTGGACCGTCGGAGGCATGGCCAAGGGCGCGGGCATGCTCGCCCCCGGCCTCGCCACCATGCTGGTCGTCCTCACCACCGACGCCGACGTCGAAGCGCCCGCCCTCGACTCCGCGCTGCGCGCCGCCACCCGCACCACCTTCGACCGGGTCGACTCCGACGGCTGCATGTCCACCAACGACACCGTGCTGCTGCTCGCCTCCGGCGCCAGTGGGATCACCCCCGCGCAGGCCGAGTTCGAGCAGGCCGTGCAGAGCGTCTGCGCCGACCTCGCCCGGCAGCTGATCGGCGACGCCGAGGGCGCGTCCAAGGACATCCGGATCGAGGTGGTCAATGCCGCCACCGAGGACGACGCCGTCGAGGTCGGCCGGAGTATCGCCCGGAACAACCTCCTCAAGTGCGCCATCCACGGCGAGGACCCCAACTGGGGCCGGGTCCTCTCCGCGATCGGCACCACGAAGGCGGCCTTCGAGCCCGACCGTCTGAACGTCGCCATCAACGACGTCTGGGTGTGCAGGGGCGGCAGCGTCGGCGACGACCGCGACCTGGTCGACATGCGCTACCGGGAGGTCCGGATCACCGCGGACCTCGCGGCGGGGGACGAGTCCGCCGTCATCTGGGCCAACGACCTGACCGCCGAGTACGTGCACGAGAACAGCGCGTACAGCTCATGAGCGCCGCGAGGAAGCACACCGCGCTGCCCAAGGCGCAGATCCTCATCGAGGCGCTGCCCTGGCTCACCCGGCACAACGGGAAGACCGTCGTCATCAAGTTCGGCGGCAACGCCATGATCGACGAGGAACTGAAGGCCGCCTTCGCCCAGGACGTCGTCTTCCTGCGGCACGCCGGCCTCAAGCCCGTCGTCGTCCACGGCGGGGGCCCGCAGATCAGCGCCCAGCTCGACAAGCAGGGCCTGGTCAGCGAGTTCAAGGCCGGGCTGCGCGTCACGACGCCCGAGGCCATGGACGTCGTACGCATGGTGCTGGCCGGGCAGGTCCAGCGTGAGCTCGTCGGGCTGCTCAACCAGCACGGCCCGCTCGCCGTCGGCATGACCGGTGAGGACGCCCACACGATCACGGCCGTCCAGCACCGTCCCGTGATCGACGGCGAGGCCGTCGACATCGGCCGGGTCGGAGAGATCACCGCCATCGACACCGGGGCGATCCAGGCGCTGCTGGACGACGGCCGGATCCCGGTCGTCTCCTCCGTCGCGCGCTCCGCCGACGACAACCACGTCTACAACGTCAACGCCGACACGGCGGCCGCCGCGCTCGCCGCAGCGCTGGACGCCGAGACGCTGATGGTCCTCACCGACGTCGAGGGCCTCTACGAGGACTGGCCGAACAGCGACGACGTCATCAGCCGCCTCACCGCCACCGAGCTGGAGAAGCTGCTGCCGGATCTCTCCAGCGGCATGGTGCCCAAGATGCAGGGCTGCCTCCACGCCGTGCGCAACGGTGTCGAGACCGCCCGTGTCATCGACGGCCGCGTCCAGCACGCGATCCTGCTGGAGATCTTCACCGACGAGGGGATCGGCACGATGGTCGTGCCCGACACGACAGCCGCCGCACCGCACGGCGCAGAGGGGGAGTCATGACCGGCAACGAGGAGTTCGCACAGCGCTGGCAGGGCGCGCTGATGGACAACTACGGCACGCCGCAGCTGCCCCTGGTGCGCGGTGCGGGCGCCCGGGTGTGGGACGCGGACGGGACCGAGTACCTCGACTTCGTCGGGGGTATCGCGGTCAACGCGCTGGGCCACGCCCACCCCGCCGTCGTAGAAGCCGTCTCCACGCAGATCGCCTCCCTCGGGCACGTGTCCAACCTCTACACCGCCGAGCCGCCCATCGCGCTCGCCGAACGGCTCCTCCAGCTCTTCGGACGGACGGGCAGGGTCTTCTTCTGCAACTCCGGTGCCGAGGCCAACGAGGCTGCCTTCAAGATCGGCCGGCTGACCGGGCGCACGCACATGGTGGCCACCGACGGCGGCTTCCACGGCCGGACCATGGGCAGCCTGGCCCTGACGGGCCAGCCCGGCAAGCGGGATCCGTTCCTCCCGCTGCCCGGCGACGTCACGCACGTGCCGTACGGCGACGTCGACGCGCTGCGGGCCGCGGTGACGACCGACACCGCGCTGCTGATCATCGAGCCGATCCAGGGCGAGATCGGCGTCGCCGTACCGCCCAAGGGCTACCTGGAGGCGGCCAGGGAGATCACGCGTGCCACGGGCACGCTGCTCGTCCTGGACGAGGTGCAGACCGGGATCGGCCGCTGCGGCCACTGGTTCGAGCACCAGGCACACCAGGGCGTCGAGCCCGACGTGGTCACCCTGGCCAAGGGGCTCGGCGGCGGACTGCCGATCGGTGCCACCGTCGCGTTCGGTGCCGCGGCCGACCTGCTGAAGCCCGGTCAGCACGGCACGACGTTCGGGGGGAACCCCGTCGCCTGCGCCGCCGGTCTCGCCGTGCTGGACACCCTGGCCTCCGACGGCATCCTGGACGAGGTGAAGCGGCTCGGCGAGCGGATCAGGGACGGCGTCGAGGGTCTCGGCCACCCGCTGGTCTCCCATGTCCGCGGCTCCGGACTGCTGCTGGGTATCGTGCTCACCGGGCCCCTCGCACCGAAGGTGCAGCAGGCGGCTCAGGGAGCCGGACTCCTGGTGAACGCGCCCGCCCCCGACGTCGTACGGCTCATGCCGCCGCTGATCATCGGTGACGCCGAGGTGGACGCGTTCCTGCGGATCCTGCCAGGAGCTCTCGACGCGGCTGACGGGGACGGACGATCCGGCGAGTGATGATCCGGAGAATGAGGCGACGACGATGACCGAGGCGCAGGAAACCGACCACGGCGGGCCGTCGGTTCCGCAGACCCGCACGGCACGCCACCGCAGGATCGTGGACATCCTGAACAGGCGGCCGGTGCGCTCGCAGAGCCAGCTGGCCAGGCTGCTGTCCGACGACGGGCTGAGCGTCACCCAGGCGACGCTCTCCCGCGACCTGGACGAGCTGGGCGCGGTGAAGATCCGCAACACCGGCGGCGAGCTGATCTACGCGGTGCCGAGCGAGGGCGGCTTCCGCACCCCGCAGGCGCCGCTCGGAGGGTCGGCCAAGGAGGAGCGGATGCGCAGGCTCTCGGCCGAGCTGCTCATCTCCGCGGAGGCCTCGGCCAACCTCGTGGTGCTGCGCACGCCTCCGGGCGCCGCCCAGTTCCTCGCCTCGGCCATCGACCAGGCCGAACTCCAGGCGATCCTCGGCACGATCGCCGGGGACGACACGCTGATGCTGATCAGCCGCGACCCCAACGGCGGCCAGGCGCTGGCCGATCATCTGCTGCGTCTGGCCCAGAACGGACCGGCTCCTCAGTAGCGCGTGATCGCGGTCGGGCCGGACTCCGTCCCGACCGCGATGTGCGGACGGCGGACCGGATCGGCCCAGGCCAGGATCCGGTCCATGGCTGCCGCCGGGACGGACACGCAGCCGGCGGTCGCGCCCTTCCCGTCGACGTGGAGGAAGATCCCGGCGCCCCTGCCCCGCACCGGCCGGTGGTAGTTGAACCCGATGACGAGGGCACGGGCGTACTGGACGGTGTAGTCGACGAGGTGTTCGGCCTCGTCCGCGCGGCAGTCGGCGGGCAGCGGCTCCACCCAGCGGTTGTACGCACGGGACGCGTTGTCCTGGCACCACCACGAGTCCTCGGCGACCCGGCGGTACGGGTAGCGGGTACCGGGCGCCGCGGCTCCGGCCCCGAAGGCGTACGGCAGGTCGTACAACCCGGTGGGCGTGGTGTTCGTGCCCTGCGTGCGGGTGGCGCCCTCGGCCAGGCCGTTCGCCCCGAAGCGGGCGGGCGCGGAGCCCGCCGCCACCCAGCCGCCGCCGCGCCGGTCCCACCAGGTGACCGTGCCCGTGGTGGAGTCCGTCCCGGGTGCTTCGGCGGTGATCAGCTGCGAACCGCCGCCCGTGTCGGCCAGCCGTTCCGGCAGGGGCGGCGGCCCGGCGGGCCGCGCGGCGAGCGAACCGGCCAGAGCCAGCAGGGCGGACGCGGTCACCAGGAGTCTGCGCATGCCCCGGACCGTACGGGGCGCGTGGGTCCGCCCCCACCGCGCCTGCTCCGTACGGCCCAGTGGTTCACTCGCCGGTCGGCGTGGGCAGCGCGGGCAGCGGCAGAGGGAGCCCCGGAAGCCCGTCGATGCTGGTGGCGATGTCGGACTTCTTCTCGAAGTACTTGCTCAGGCTGTCGTCGTCCTCGCGCCGGAAGCGGTCCGAGTGCAGGGAACGGTCCTCGTCGTACGACATGAAGGGCACCCCGTAACCGCAGGTGTCCCTGATCAGTTCGGCCGTCACCACGATGATCGCGCGCAGGCCGTGCGGTGTGGGGTCGATGTCAGGGAAGTGGCCGAGCAGCCCGGGGAAGCGCGGGTCGTCACGGAAGACCGGCTCACCGCGGCCGTGTACGCGGACGATGTCGGGCGGGCCCTGGAAGGCGCACCACATCAGAGTGATGCGTCCGTTCTCCCGGAGGTGGGCGACGGTCTCGGCGTTGCTGCCGGCGAAGTCGAGGTAGGCCACGGTCCGTTCGTCGATGACGGCGAAGGAGCCGCTGATCCCCTTCGGGGAGAGGTTGACCGTGCCGTCACCGTCCAGCGGGGCGGTGGCGGTGAAGAAGATGCGCTGCTCCTCGATGAAGGTCCGGAGCCGTCCGTCGATGCGCTCATAGGTTTTTCCCATGGGGGTGATTATCGAAGGAGAGCCGGGGCCGCGTCGATGCTTTGACAAACCATACGGAGGACTGCATAGTTATACCCATCAGTGAATGGATCAAGGATGGCGGACGGCGTGCGCGCACCCCGCCCCCCCCTTGCACTTCCGAGGAGCACGCAGTGAGCAACGGCACCGGCAACAGCGACGTACGCCTCTGGGGCGGCCGTTTCGCCGACGGCCCGGCCGAGGCGCTGGCCAAGCTGTCCGCCTCCGTCCACTTCGACTGGCGGCTCGCGCCGTACGACATCGCGGGCTCCCGAGCCCACGCGCGCGTGCTCAACAAGGCGGGACTGCTGACCACCGACGAGCTGTTCCGCATGATCGAGGGCCTGGACTCCCTCGAGGCCGCCGTCGCCGACGGGTCGTTCACCGGCACCATCGCCGACGAGGACGTCCACACCGCACTGGAGCGAGGCCTCCTGGAGCGGCTCGGCCCGGACCTCGGCGGCAAGCTGCGGGCCGGCCGGTCCCGCAACGACCAGGTCGCCACGCTCTTCCGGATGTATCTGCGCGACCACGCCCGGATCATCGGCGGGCTGATCGCCGAGCTCCAGGACGCCCTGGTCGGCCTGGCGGAGGCGCACCCGGACGTGGCCATGCCCGGCCGTACGCACCTCCAGCACGCCCAGCCCGTCCTCTTCGCCCACCACGTCCTGGCCCACGTGCAGCCCCTGTCCCGGGACGCCGAGCGGCTGCGCCAGTGGGACGAGCGGACCGCCGTGTCCCCGTACGGTTCCGGCGCGCTGGCGGGTTCGTCCCTCGGGCTGGACCCGGAAGCGGTCGCCGCGGACCTCGGCTTCGAGCGCGGCTCCGTCGGCAACTCCATCGACGGCACCGCGTCCCGCGACTTCGTCGCCGAGTTCGCCTTCATCACCGCGATGATCGGCGTCAACCTCTCCCGGATCGCCGAGGAGATCATCATCTGGAACACGAAGGAGTTCTCCTTCGTCACCCTCCACGACGCCTTCTCCACCGGTTCCTCGATCATGCCGCAGAAGAAGAACCCGGACATCGCCGAGCTCGCCCGCGGCAAGTCCGGCCGCCTCATCGGCAATCTGACCGGCCTGATGGCGACCCTGAAGGCGCTCCCGCTCGCGTACAACCGTGACCTCCAGGAGGACAAGGAGCCGGTCTTCGACTCCTGCGACCAGCTGGAGGTCCTGCTCCCCGCCTTCACCGGCATGATGGCCACCCTCACCGTCAACCGTGAGCGCATGGAGGAACTGGCCCCGGCCGGCTTCTCGCTCGCCACGGACATCGCCGAGTGGCTGGTCAAGCAGGGCGTCCCCTTCCGGGTGGCGCACGAGGTCGCGGGTGAGTGCGTGAAGGTGTGCGAGCACGAGGGCATCGAGCTCGACGAGCTGACGGACGAGCAGTTCGCGAAGATCTCCGAGCACCTCACCCCGGAGGTGCGCACCGTCCTGAACGTGCCCGGAGCGCTCGCCTCCCGCGACGGACGCGGAGGGACGGCCCCCTCGGCCGTCGCCGTCCAGCTGGCCGAGGTGAAGGCCGACCTGGTGACGCAGCACGCCTGGGCGACCGCGCGCGGATGATTCACAGGCATCGCGGGCTACGTTGACGGGAAGGCGTTCGGAACCGACCCAGAGGAGCCCGCGATGCCCTTCGCCCGCCTGAACCGAGCGACCACCCCGACCTCGCACATCGGGCTCGGCCTGGCCGCCGTCGCCAGGCCCGGCTACATCACTCCGCACCGTGACCACGATCTGCCCGGCGACCGCGGTGTGGACGACCTACGCGCCCGTACCCATGAACTCCTGGACGCCGCCTACGCCCAGGGGGTGCGCTATGTCGACGCCGCCCGCTCCTACGGCCGCGCCGAGGAGTTCCTCGCCGAGTGGCTGACCGCCAGGCCCGAGGTGACCGACGTGGTCATCGGAAGCAAATGGGGCTACACCTACACCGCCGACTGGCACGTCGACGCCGAGGTGCACGAGGTGAAGGACCACGGCCTCGCCACCTTCGAACGTCAGCACGCCGAAACGACGGGTCTGCTCGGTGACCGGCTCGACCTCTACCAGGTCCACTCGCTGACCGCCGACAGCCCCGCGCTGGGCGACAAGGACCTGCACGCGCGTCTCGCCGAGCTGGCCGCCGCGGGCACCACGGTCGGCTTCTCCACGAGCGGCCCCGGCCAGGCCGATGCCATCCGGGCAGCCCTCGCCGTCACCGTGGACGGCGAACCCCTCTTCCGTACGGTCCAGGCCACCTACAACGCCCTGGAGAACTCCGCCGGAACGGCACTCGCGGAGGCGCACGACGCGGGTCTCACCGTGATCGTGAAAGAGGCCATGGCCAATGGGCGGCTCGCCGGGACCGAGGCGCCCGCCGTCCTCCGGGAGATCGGCGCAGAGGCCGGACTGGCCGCCGACGCGGTCGCCCTGGCGCTCGTGCTCCACCAGTCGTGGTCCGGAGTCGTCCTGTCCGGTGCGGTCACCGCCACCCAGCTCGCGGCCAATCTGCACGCCCCGCTGCTCGACCTGGACCCGGACCGGCTCGACCGGCTGGCCGCCCTCGTGGAGGAGCCGGAGGCGTACTGGCGTCACCGGGCCTCACTGCCCTGGAGCTGAACCGGTGGACGGCCACTCGGCGAGCGCGTCGAAGTCCGTCCGCGTCAGCCCCACCCAGGGGTCGATCCGGCGCAGCAGGGCACGCCCCGGGTGATGGGCGGCGACCCAGGCCGTGTCGAGCTCGGAGATCTCGTCGTCGACCCAGGCGAACGGTCTGCCGTCGGCGTGGTCGACGACGTGCCGCGTCTTCCAGTACGTCCCGTTTCCCGTGGTGCCCTGCATGTCCGGCCAGTCGATGTACGGCAGCGGCGGGAGCCCGAGGCGCGGGGCGATCCACTCGTTCGCCTCGTTCTTCCAGGTGGAGGCCCAGGCGAGTTCGTACCGGTCGGTGAGTGCCAGCAGCTCGTCACCGTGGTCCGGGTTGAGCAGCACGGGCAGGCCCGCCCCCGCCGTCCACCCGGTCGGCCGCATCAGGTGCCGCCGATAGCCCGGGGGGACCTCGCGCCGGGACAGAGCCGCGTACGGGTTGAGCGGACCGTCGACGTCGATCAGCAGCAGCGGCTTCATGGCGTCATGGTGCCCGGAAGGCGCCGGAGTGGCCACGCGGTCCGAGAATGAGACATCCCTGTCTCATATGGATTACTCTCGTCTCATGACTCTTGATCGTGAGCAGGTGCTGCGGAGCGCCGCCGCCCTGCTGACCCGTAAGTCCACGGCGACCATGGACGAGGTCGCCAGGGCCGCCGGGATCGGCCGCGCCACCCTGCACCGGCACTTCGCCGGACGGGACGCCCTGGTCGGGGCGCTGGAAGACCTCGGTATCCGGGAATTCGAAGCCGCGCTGGACACGGCCGGACTGGACGAGGGAAGCGCCGAGGACGGGCTGCGGCGGCTGATCGCGGCAGTCCAGCCCGGTGCGGGACTGCTGTCCTTCCTCGTCGCCGAGAGCCAGCTCTTCGAGGGCGACGACGTCAACGAGGGCTGGAGCCGTCTCGACGCCCGGGTGGCCGCGTTCTTCCGGCGGGGGCAGGAGCGCGGCGAGTTCCGGATCGACCTCACCCCGGCCTGGCTGACCGAAGCCCTGTACGGCCTGATCGGGAGCTGCGCGTGGTCCGTGCAGGCCGGCCGGGTCGCCGCACAGGACTTCCCCTACATGATCGTCGAGTTGCTCCTGGGCGGAGCACGCCGGAGCGTGGAGAAATGAGCAGCACCTCTTCACGGGCGGGTGTCACGGCAGACCTGCGCCATCCCGGCCGGTGGATCGCCCTCACCGTCCTCGTCCTGGCCGTGTTGCTCGTGGCCGTCGACGCCACCGTGCTCGGCCTCGCGACGCCGTTCCTCAGCGAGGACCTCGAACCGACCGGCACCCAACTGCTCTGGATCGGCGACGTCTACTCGTTCGTGATCGCCGGGCTCCTGGTCTCCATGGGCAGCCTCGGCGACCGCATCGGCCGGAAGAAACTGCTGCTGACCGGTGCCGCCGCCTTCGGCGCGGTCTCCGTGCTGAACGCCTATGCGTCGAGCCCCGAGATGATGATCCTGGCCCGGGCGCTGCTCGGTGTCGCGGGTGCCACCCTGATGCCGTCCACGCTCGCCCTGATCCGCAATCTCTTCCACGACCCGCGCGAACGCAGCCTCGCCGTCGGTATCTGGGGCGCCATGGCCTCGGCCGGCGCCGCCGTCGGACCGGTCGTGGGCGGCCTCCTGCTGGAGCACTTCTGGTGGGGCTCGGTCTTCCTGATCAATCTGCCCGTGATGGCGGTCCTCGTCGTCGTGGGCCTCAGGATGATCCCCGAGTCGAAGAACCCCGCGCCGGGGCCCTGGGACCTGACCAGTGTGGGGCTCTCCCTGATCGGCATGATCGGCGTCGTGTACGCCATCAAGGAGGCCGCCGCACACGGTCCGAGCTGGGGAGCCGGGGTCGCGGCCGTCGGCGGTGCGCTGGCACTCGCCTGGTTCGTACGGCGTCAGCTGAGGCTCCCCGCCCCGTTGCTGGACATGCGGCTCTTCCACCACCGGGGATTCTCAGGCGCGGTCCTGGCCGATCTGCTGACCATCCTCGGACTGTCCGGCATCGTCTTCTTCCTCTCCCAGTTCCTGCAACTGGTCCAGGGGAGGGGGCCGCTCGAGGCCGGGCTCGCCGAGCTGCCCGCGGCCGTCGGCGCGGTGACCGCCGGACTGCTGGCGGGGAGGGTCGCGCGCCGCTGGTCCGTGCGTTCGGTGGTCGCCGTCGGGCTCGGGGCCATCGGCGTGTCGCTCGCGATGGTCACGGTGATCCACAAGGAGACCGGCTATCCGCTGATCGGGGTCCTGCTGCTGGTGGTGGGTGTCGGTGCGGGATTCGCCTTCACCGTCACCTCCGACGTGATCCTCTCCAGCGTGCCGAAGGAGCAGGCCGGCTCGGCATCCGCGGTGTCCGAGACGGCGTACGAACTCGGCGCCGCCCTCGGTATCGCGCTGCTCGGCTCCATCGTCACCGGCGTCTACCAGGGCTTCGGTACACCCGAGGGCGTTCCCGCCGCCGCCGCGTCCGCCGCACACGAGTCGCTGGGGGGCGCGGTGGAGACGGCGGAGCACCTTCCGGCCCCGCAGGCGGGCGAGCTCGTCGCCGCGGCCCAGGAGGCGTTCGTCAACGGGCTGCGGGTGTCGGCCGCGGTCGGTGCCGTGGTGCTGCTCGCGACAGCCGTCGCCGCGTGGTTCCTGCTGCGTGGTCAGAAGCTGGAGGAGGGGATCATCCCCGACGAGTAGCGGGCCCCGGCGCGACCGCGCCGGGGCCCGCTCACCCGTCGGGCTCAGGCGGCCTTGGCCTTCGTGGCGTACATGTCGACGTACTCCTGGCCGGACAGCCGCATCACCTCGGACATCACCGAGTCCGTCACCGCCCGCAGGACGTAGCGGTCGCGGTCCATGCCCTCGTACCGGGAGAACTCCATCGGCTCGCCGAAGCGCACCGTGACCTTCCCGGGGCGGGGCAGGCCGGCGCCGCCCGGCTGCAGCTTGTCCGTGCCGATCATCGCGAAGGGCACGACCGGAGCACCGGTCATCAGGGTCAGCCGCGCGATGCCCGTACGGCCGCGGTAGAGCCGGCCGTCGGGGGAGCGTGTGCCCTCGGGGTAGATGGCGAAGGCATGGCCACCCTCCAGCACCCGGCGGCCCGTCATCAGCGCCGCGACGCCGCCGCGACCGCCGTCCCGGTCCACGGGGATCATGCCGCAGCCCGTGAAGAACCAGGCCATCAGGCGGCCTTTGAGGCCCTTGCCGGTGACGTACTCGTCCTTGCCGATGTAGAACACCGGCCGGTCGCAGCAGATCGGCATGATCATCGAGTCGATGAACGTCAGGTGGTTCCCCGCGAGGATCACCGGTCCGTCGCCGGGGATGTTCTCGACGCCTTCCACCTGGGGCCGGAACAGCAGGCGCAGGATCGGTCCGAGCACTGCCTTGATGACCGTGAGTCGGGACAACGCATCCTCCGGTGACGTGGCCGGGCGGCCGGGGCGGGAATTCGCGAGGGTCTGTGCAGGTGAGGACGATACTCGCGGGTCCCGCCTCTGCGCACATCGGGTTCATCGAGCCGATACGCAGTGTTGACGTGTGTTTCCGCCGTGTTCGTCCAAGGGCTGCCCCGCCGATGGCGTAGCTGCCTACGATCAAGCCTGCCCCGAAGGTGCCGGACATCACATGCGAGGAGCAACCATGACAGAGCGCGCGCAGGCAGCACCCGGCCGGCGGAGCCTTCTGGGGGCGGCCGTCCTCGGCACGGCGGCCCTCGGAGTCTCCGGCACGGCGCACGCCGCCGGACAGGGCGCCCCGGGCGGGCGGGGCAACGGCGGCGGGTCCTACCGGGACCTGCCCGTGCCGACCGTCGTCGGCCACCGCGGGGCCAGCGGCTACCGCCCGGAGCACACCCTCGGCGCCTACCAGCTGGCCCTGGACATGGGCGCGCACATCGTCGAGCAGGACCTCGTGCCCACCAAGGACGGCCACCTGGTCTGCCGCCACGAGAACGACATCACCGGCACCACGGACGTCGCCGAGCACCCCGAGTTCGCGAGCCGCAAGGCCACCAAGAAGGTCGACGGGGTGCCGCTCACCGGCTGGTTCACCGAGGACTTCACCCTCGCCGAGCTGAAGACCCTCCGGGCCAAGGAGCGCATCCCGGGCAACCGCCAGGAGAACACCCTCTACGACGGGCGCTGGGAGATCCCGACCTTCGAAGAGGTCCTGCGCTGGGCGGACAAGGAGGGCCGCAGGCGTGGCAAGCCGGTGTGGCTCTACGTGGAGACCAAGCACCCCTCCTACTTCAGGGGCCTCGGGCTCGGCCTGGAGGAACCGCTCGCCAGGCTGCTGCGCCGCCACGGCCGGCACCGGGCGAACTCGCCGCTGATCCTCCAGTCCTTCGAGCCGGGCTCGATGCGGCGGCTGTCGGAGCTCGTCTCCACCCCGCGTGTCGTCCTGCTGTCCGGGCCGAAGGAACGGCCCTGGGACTTCGTGGAGGCCGGTGACCCCCGCACCGTGGCCGATCTGGTGAAGCCCGCCGGGCTGAGGTGGATCGCCTCCTTCGCGCAGGGCATCGGCCCCACCCTGGACCTGGTCATCCCCCGGGACGGCGCGGGGCGGCTGACCACGCCCACCACCCTGGTCGAGGACGCGCACGCGCGGGGCCTGATCCTGCACCCGTACACGATGCGCAACGAGAACGCCTTCCTGCCCGCGGACTTCCGGCGCGGCACCGACCCGAACGCGTACGGCGACGTCTTCGGCGCTCTGCGCGCGTACTTCGAGGCGGGCATCGACGGGATCTTCTCCGACAACCCCGACACCGCCCTGCTCGCGGCCGCCGACTTCGCGCGGGGCTAGTAGGGCTTGGTCAGGTCGGACATGGGTGAGCGTGTCCTTTCGGTCGGTGTTGCGTTGACAGGGTGTGACTCCGGATGAGATTGCGGCTG
>NZ_JBEOVL010000057.1:0-39175 GCF_040295485.1 Streptomyces sp. NPDC002793
GGGCGGGACGCGTCGCGTCACCGAACGGGTCGTTGCCACGCCAGCCCACGGTCCAGAGACCGAAGGTGAACCTGTCCGCGGGGGTGGGGGTGAAGAGGTCCGACATTGCACAGCCTCTTGTCGACGTCAGGCCCGGACGGCGTTCGCCGACCGGTCAATTTGTTTGCTTGCAGTACTAATACGCCATCCCGTCCAAGGTTTCTAGACCATTTCCGTGACGTATCGGTCACGTGGCGCCAACATGGCAGATCCGGGGCCACGCCGTACGATTCGGCTACTCGGGCATTCCGGGAATTCCCGTCGCGCACCAACCCTGTCGGTCATATTTGTTTTGTGTACGATCAAAACCGAGAGGACCCGCAGCCGCGCTTGCCGCAGGCGCCCTGACGTCCCGCCCAGCACCCCCTGATCGGCTAAGGACCACCCCCATGAAGTTCACCGACGGCTTCTGGCAGATGCGCAGTGGTGTGCACGCCTCGTACGCCACGGAAGTCCGCGACGTCCGCCTCGACGACGACCGCCTCGCCGCCTACGCCGCAGTCAAGCGCGTCACGCGCCGCGGCGACACGCTGAACGCCCCGCTGATCACGGTGGAGGCCCACTCGCCTGCCGAGGGCGTCATCGCGGTGCGCCTCACCCATCACGCCGGCAAACGCCGCAAGGGCCCCGACTTCGCACTCCCGGGCGCCGCGCGGCAGTCCGCCGCCACGACCCGCACCCAGGGCGCGACCGCCGAGCTGACCAGCGGCCCCCTCACCCTGCGGCTCCCCACCGAGGGCGCCTTCGGCCTGGAGTTCCTCGACGGGGACGGCCGCGTCCTGACCTCCGCCGGCCGCAAGGGCAGCGCGTTCGCGACCGTCGACGACGACGGCAGCCACCACATGTTCGCCCAACTCGCCCTCGGCGTAGGCGAGACCGTCCATGGCCTCGGCGAGCGCTTCACGCCGTACGTCAAGAACGGCCAGGTCGTCGACATGTGGCAGGCGGACGGGGGCACCAGCAGCGAGCAGGCCTACAAGAACATCCCGTTCTACCTCTCCTCGCGCGGCTACGGCGTCTTCGTCAACCACCCCGGCAAGGTCTCCTTCGAGATCGGCTCCGAGGCCGTCGGCCAGGTGCAGTTCAGCGTCGAGGACCAGACGATGGAGTACTTCGTCGTCGCGGGCCCCACCCCGAAGGACGTCCTGTCCCGGTACGCCTCGCTCACCGGCCTCCCGGCGCTCCCGCCCGCGTGGTCGTTCGGCCTCTGGCTGACCACCTCCTTCACCACCTCCTACGACGAGGCCACCGTCACCTCCTTCGTCGACGGCATGGCCGAGCGCGGCATCCCGCTGAGCGTCTTCCACTTCGACTGCTTCTGGATGCGCGAGTACCAGTGGTGCGACTTCGAGTGGGACCCGGCTGTCTTCCCCGACCCGGAGGGCATGATCGCCCGGCTCAAGGACAAGGGCCTGAAGATCTGCGTCTGGATCAACCCGTACATCGGGCAGAAGAGCGCCCTGTACGAAGAGGGCGCGGCCAAGGGCTACTTCGTCGAGACCGCCGACGGCGACATCTGGCAGTGGGACAAGTGGCAGGCCGGGATGGCGCTGGTCGACTTCACCAACCCCGACGCCACCGCCTGGTACCAGGCCAAGCTGAAGGTCCTCCTGGACCAGGGCGTCGACGGCTTCAAGACCGACTTCGGCGAGCGCATCCCGACGGACGTCGTCTGGCACGACGGCTCCGACACCGAGCGCATGCACAACTACTACACGCACCTCTTCAACAAGGCCGTCTTCGAGCTCCTGGAGGAGCAGCGGGGCGCGGGTGAGGCCGTGCTCTTCGCCCGCTCCGCCACCGCGGGCGGCCAGCAGTTCCCGGTCCACTGGGGCGGTGACTGCTGGTCCTCCTTCGAGGCCATGGCCGAGTCCCTGCGGGGCGGCCTCTCGCTGTCCCTGTCCGGCTTCGGCTTCTGGAGCCACGACATCGGCGGCTTCGAGGGCACCCCCGACCCGGCGGTCTTCAAGCGCTGGCTCGCCTTCGGCCTCCTCTCCTCGCACAGCCGGCTGCACGGCTCCTCGTCGTACCGCGTGCCGTGGGAGTTCGGTGACGAGGCGGTGGACGTGGCGCGGCAGTTCACCCGCCTCAAGCACCGCCTGATGCCGTACCTGTACGGCGCGGCCGTCGAGGCCCACCGCACGGGCGTCCCGACGATGCGGCCCCTGCTGCTGGAGTTCCCGGACGACCCGACGGCCCGCACGGCGGACCGCGAGTACCTGCTGGGCGGGGACGTCCTGGTCGCCCCGGTCTTCACCGAGGACGGGGAGGTGGAGTACTACGTTCCCGAGGGCACCTGGACCCACTTCCTCACCGGCGCGACGGTCACCGGCCCCGCCTGGCGCCGCGAGACCCACGGCTTCGACAGCCTGCCCCTGCTGGTCCGCCAGGGATCGGTCCTGCCGCTCGGCGCGGACGAGTCCCGCCCGGACGGCGAGTGGCTCGACCACCTCGAACTCCGCGTCTACGCCCCCGAGGGCACCGGCGACTTCACCCGCACGGTGACGGTCCCGGACCGCACGGGCGCGGTGGCCGCGACGTACGAGGTGAGCCACGAGGGCGGCGAGGTCCGCGTCACGACGGACATGGACCAGCCGTACACGGTCACGGTCGTAGGCTGACCGCGTACGACCCTTCCGAGCCGGCCCCGCCCCGGGGCCGGCTCCCCGGCGCAAGGTGGAGTCCATGGGTGAGCTGCTTCTGATCCGGCACGGCGAGACGGAATGGTCCCGCTCCGGGCAGCACACGAGCCACACGGACCTGCCGCTGACCGACCTCGGCGAACGTCAGGCCCGCGCGCTCGTACCCGTCCTCGCGGAGCGCACCGTCGGCCTCACCCTCGTCAGCCCCCTCCTGCGCGCCCGTCGCACCGCGGAGCTGGCCGGTCTGCGCGCGCCGCGTGTGACCCCGGACCTGCACGAATGGGACTACGGCGCGTACGAGGGCATCACCACGGTGGAGATCCGCCGCACCCGCCCCGACTGGGACCTCTGGCGGGACGGCGTCGCCCCCGGCGACGACCACCCCGGCGAATCCCCGTCCGAGGTCGCGGACCGCGCCGACCGCGTCCTGGCCGAGGTCGCCGCGGCGGCCTCCCGGATGGGCCACGACGACATCGCGCTGGTCGCCCACTCCCACTTCCTGCGCGTCCTCACGGCCCGCTATCTGGGCCTGCCCGTCACCGGCGGCGAGCTCTTCCAGCTGGCCACGGGCGCGGTCTCGCGCCTCGGCCGGGAACACGGCAAGCCGGTCGTCAAGGCCATGAACATCGCCATTCCGAGGAGCATGTTCGAAGCGGCGGGCTGCTGACCGGCCCCGCACGCCACGTCGGTCCTCACGACCACAGTGCGGGCCCGGCCCCCGGGGCTCGTACGACGGCGTGGGGGCCCAGCTCACCGGGCCGGGTGAAGCCGGACAGGGCGAGGGTCAGTTCGAACTCGGCGAGGAGTGTCCGGATGACATGCTCCACGCCCGGCCCGCCGTCCAGCGCGAGACCGTAGACATAGGGACGGCCGAGCAGCATCGCCCGCGCACCCAGCGCCAGGGCCTTCAGCACGTCGTCCCCGGTGCGGATCCCGCTGTCGAACAGCACGTCGAGGTGTCCCCCGCACGCCTCGACGACGGCCGGCAGCACGTCGAGCGAACCCACGGCGCCGTTGACCTGACGTCCTCCGTGGTTGGACACGACGACGCCGTCCATGCCCGTGTCCACGGCCCGCCGCGCGTCGTCGGGGTGCTGGATGCCCTTCAGCACGATCGGTCCCTCCCAGTGTTCGCGGAGGAACGCCAGGTCCTCCCAGGTCTTGCCGGGGTCCCCCGACATGCGGAAGAAGTGCGCCACGGCGGCTGCCGGATCCTCCTCGACGGGTGAGGTGAGGCCCGCCAGGAACGCCGGGTCGGTGAAGTAGTTCGCCGTGCCCACCCC
Source organism: Streptomyces sp. NPDC002793 (assembly GCF_040295485.1). NCBI lineage: Bacteria > Bacillati > Actinomycetota > Actinomycetes > Kitasatosporales > Streptomycetaceae > Streptomyces > Streptomyces sp. NPDC002793. The sequence goes on from NZ_JBEOVL010000057.1 coordinate 3,965, forward strand.
GTGCAGGAAGGGCATGTAGGCCTGGTCCAGGTCGGCCGGCCGCCAGCCGAGGAGCCAGGTGTCCAGGGTGACCAGGAGCGCCGTGCAGCCGCACGCCGCCGCACGCGCCAGGAAACTCTTCGTGATCTCCCGGTCCTTGGCCCAGTACAGCTGGAACCACCGTTCGCCGTCGCCCATCACCTCGGCGACCTCCTCCATCGGCGTACTCGACGAGGAGGACATGACGAACGGCACCCCTTGTGCTGTGGCGGCGCGGGCCGCGCCCTTCTCCGCCTCCGGGTGTGCCACGGCCAGGGCGCCGACGGGAGCCAGCGCGACCGGCGCGGGAAGCCGTCGGCCGAGCACCTCGACGGACAGGTCCCGCACCCGTACGTCACGCAGCATCCTCGGCACGATGCGCCAGGCGTCGAACGCCTCCCGGTTGGCGCGCGCCGTACGGCCGTCGCCCGCGGCTCCCACCACCGTCCCCACCGGCCCGGAACCCAGCCGCCCCGCGGTCATCGCCTCCAGGCGGTTGAGATCCGTCGGCAGCCGGGGCGGCGCTCCGGCCAGACCGTCACGGAAGATCTCGTGCTGGAACGCCGTCCGGTCCATGCCGTGTCCCTCTTCGCCGCGCATGGGACATCCCTTCCGCGCCCCGGCCCCGCGCCAGGGGGGCCCACGAAGTTTCACCCGGTCGGATCCGCCTTCCACCGCCTGCTGTTGGCGAGGTGCCCACACTTCTCGTGGTTCCGCTGTGAATATGTCCGGTATTCCCCCCTGAGGTATCCGACAGGAGACACCTGGCCATGGCAGCGAAACGCACGGCGGTCCTCGCCGTCCTCACGGGTGCGGCCCTCCTCCTGGCGGGCGTGACGGCCACCGAGCCCCTGCGTCCCGCCGGTGCCGGGAGTGGTGGCACCACCGCCACGGCGCGCACCGACTCGGGCCTCGTGCGGGGTCTGCGCACGGCCACCCACACCGTCTACCAGGGCATCCCCTACGCGGGACCGCCCACGGGCGCCCATCGCTGGGCCGCCCCGCGTCCTGTGCGCCCCTGGAGCGGCGTACGGGACGCGACGAAGCCGGGGCCGCTGTGCCCTCAGGTCGCCTCGGCCTACGCGGACGCGTCGAGCCTGGAGGAGGACTGCCTGGTCCTCAACGTCACCACGGGTGCCCCGAAGGCCGCGCGGCGACCGGCGCCCGTCCTGGTCTGGATCCACGGCGACGGTGCCGTGGGCGGAGGCGCGTTCTTCGACGCCCGGCGCCTCGCCGACCGCGGCCTGGTCGTGGTCACCGTCAACTACCGGCTCGGAGTCTTCGGCGGCTTCGCCTACCCGGGGCTCGACGGTTCGGGGACGTTCGCCCTGCAGGACCAGCAGGCGGCGCTGCGCTGGGTCCGGCGTAACGCCGCCGCGTTCGGCGGTGACCCCGGCAACGTCACCGTGGCCGGTTCCTCCTTCGGCGCCGCGGCGATCAGCGGCCACCTCACGTCACCGGGAGCCCGCGGGCTGTTCCACCGGGCCGTCCTGTCCAGCGGCGAGGGAATGATGGACATGCCGGCCGGGGCCATGGGGGAGGGCGTGCCGGCCTACCCGCACTACACCTGGCGTACGGGGCGGGAGTCGCGGGACACCGGTGTCGCGCTGACCTCGTCCCTGGGCTGTGCCGGCCCCGACCCGCTGCGGGCTCTGCGATGCCTGCGCGCCCTGCCGGTGAAGAAGGTGCTGGAGGTCCCGGGCATCATGAACGCCTTCCAGGCGTTCGCCTACGGCAACGAGGTGCTCCCCGACCTGCCGGAGGAGGCGCTGGAGCAAGGCCGCTTCCCCCGCATCCCGTTGATGTCGGGGGCCACGCTGGACGAGCACCGCCTGTTCGTCGGCATGGCCCACGACGCGATCGGCTCCCCGTTCACCGCCGCCCAGTACGCACGCGCACTCGGCACCGCCTTCGGCCGCGACGCGGACACGGTGGCCGCGCGCTACCCGGTGAGGGCCTTCCCGTCGCCCGCCCTGGCCTGGGCCGCCGTGGTGACCGACCGGATGTGGGCGCGCGGCACGTATGCCCAGGCGACCGCGTTCGGACGCCACGCACCCACGTACGCCTACGAGTTCGCCGACCGCGACGCCCCGATGTACCTCCCCCTCCCCGGTACCTTCAACTTCGGCGCGTACCACGCGGGCGACACCCCGTACGTCTTCGAGGACCCGGACGCGCAGAAGCACTTCACCGAGGCGCAGGTGCGTCTCTCCGGGACCATGACCAACTACTGGGCGCACTTCGCCCGCACCGGCACACCGAACCGGCCGGGGCTTCCGCGCTGGACCCGGTTCGAACCGGCGGACGCCGTACCGCACACCCAGTCCCTGGCACCGGACCGGATCGGGCCCGTCGACTACGCCGGGGAACACCGGCTCGACTTCTGGCGCCGCCTCGCCGAAGAGGGGACCTCGTCGGCAACACGGCCGGCCGAGGGCAAGGAGCCTGTCTCGTGACCGCCCCACGTGTCACCCACGACTGGGGCGTGCTCAAGGAGACGGTCGTGGGCCGGGTCATCGATTTCACCTTCCCGCCCGAGCTCGCCACAGGTGTCCCCGCCTCCCTCGGCTTCCTCCCCGAGCGTACGAGGCGGAACATGCCCCGCTGGGCGGGGCGTTCGTGGTCGCAGGCCGACCCGGAGGGATACGGGCGCTGCGTCGAGCAGGTCGAGGGACTGGCCCGATTCCTCACCGCGCGAGGAGTGACCGTGCACCGTCCCCGCGCCCTCCGTGACGGTGAACTGGACGTGTACGGCGGCGGGTTCAGCATGCAGACCTTCGTGCGCGACCCGATGATCGTCATCGGGGACCGGGTCATCGAGGCGGCGCTGCGGCTGCCCGCCCGTTTCAAGGAGCGCTTCGGCCTGCGCCCCGTCATCGAGGAAGCGGAGGCACGCGGTGCGCGCTGCTCGGTCATGCCACCTCCGGCGCCCGTACCGGTGGCGGACCTCGCCACGGCCGAGGGGCCTTTCCTGGAGGGCGGCGACGTGCTCCCCATGGGCCGTGACATCCTCGTCGGCACCGGCACGGCCGCGTCCGACGCGGCGGGTGCCCGGTGGCTGGCCCGGCTGCTCGGGGACGACCACCGCGTCCATCAAGTGCCCCTGTCCCCACGGGTGATCCACCTCGACGACGGCCTCACCACCGTCCGCGAAGGACTCGCAGTGGTCTGCCGGGAGCAGTTCACCGAAGGGCTGCCCGCACCGGTCGCCGACTGGGAGCTGATCGACGTCAGCCTCCATGACGCCGTCAACCTCCTGGCGGGCAACAGCCTGGTCCTCGCCCCGGGCGAGGTGCTCGTCGACGAACGCCTCACGGACCTGGCCGGAGCGCTCACCGCCCGCGACGTCACGGTCCACACCCTGCCCTACGACGCGGTCACCCCCTTCGCGGGCGGATTCCGCTGCTCCCACCACCCGTTGGTGCGGGAGTTGCCAGGGTGACCACACGCGGGCGCGTGCCGCCCGGACCCGAAACTTGTCGTGAAGGTCGTGGAGGAGTGTGCACCCCCCGTTAGGATGACGCGTCGAACAATTGGGCGACTTGTGTGACATCGGACAGGGGACTGGGGACCATGGACGCACAGACCTATGGAGGGGCGGACGACGTCGACCCGGCCGACCAGTGGGTGGTCAACCCCGAGACCGGTGCGTACGAACTGCGCCTGGACGGACCGCCGGTGGCCGACGCCCACCAGGATGCGACCGCTCCCGCGACCGCCCCCGCCCGCGTGCCTCGGCAGCGCGACCGGCGCGAGGCATCCGCTCCCGGCAGCGCGGCCGGCCGCCGCAAGCGCAAGCAGCGCGGCAGGAGGAAGGTGCTGATCTGGACGGGGGGCGGCCTCGCGTTCCTCCTCGTCGGGACGTCGGCGTACGCCTACTACTGGTACGACCGCCTCGACGGCAACATCACCACCGTCGACATCGGTGACGTGGGGAGCGACAGTGTCCTGCCGGACGGCCCCGCCAACATCCTGATCATCGGCAACGACGTGCGCGTCGGCAAGGGCAACGAGGGGTACGGCAACCGGGACAACGTCACCGGCCACGCCGACACCACCCTCCTCTTCCACATAGCGGGCGACCGCTCCAACGCCACCGTGGTGAGCATCCCCAGGGACCTCATGACCACGATCCCGGACTGTGAGACCAGACAGCCCGACGGTTCGGTCAAGGTCATCGGCGGTTCGACGTCCCCCACCAAGTTCAACGAGTCCTTCGGGGTGAACGGCCGCGATCCGGGCTGCACCATGCGCACCGTCGAGGGCATCACCGGCCTCGAGGCCGACCACTTCATGATGTTCGACTTCAACGCCGTCAAGACGCTGTCCACCGCGGTCGGCGGCGTCGAGGTGTGTCTGAAGGAGCCCATCAAGGACGAGAGCGGCGGGTCCAAGCTCGACCTGCCGAAGGGGAAGAGCCGGATCGGGGGCGAGGACGCGCTCTCGTTCCTCCGCAACCGGCACGGTCTCAAGAACGAGAGCGACCTGGACCGGATCGAGATGCAGCAGAAGTTCGTCGCGTCGATGATGCGGCAGCTGAAGGAAGACACGCTGAGCAGTCCCACGAAGATGCTCGACGTCGCCGAGGCGGCCACCAACGCCCTCACCGTGGACAAGGGAATAGGCAGCGCGGGCAAGCTCGTCACCCTCGCCAGGGAGCTCGGCAAGATCGACCTGAAGAACATCACCCTGATGACGATGCCGGTCATCGACAACCCGGACGAGCCCACGCCCGTCACCGTCGTCCCGCACCCGGTCGAGGCGCCGAAGGTCTTCGGCATGCTCCAGAACGACGTGTCCTTCACCGAGGTGAAGAAGGACGAGAAGGCGGCCAAGGACAAGCAGGCCGCCCTGCTCGACGGTCCGCGTGCGGAGGCGTCGGACGTACGTGTCGACCTCGCCAACGGTGGTGCGCCGAGGGGGTCGGCGGGTGCGGTCCTGGGCTGGCTGCAGAACTCGAAGGGCGTGCTCAAGTCCAGCAACGTCGGCAACGCCCCGAAGGACGTGGCCGCGACGACGCTGGAGTACGCGCCGAACCAGGCGGACCAGGCCCGTGCGCTCGCGGACATGATGGGCCTGCCCGCCTCGGCGATGAAGCCCGGCGCCACGGACGCCACCGGGACGGAGGCGATGACGCTCGTGCTCGGGGCGGACTTCAAGGAGGCCGGCACACCCGTCGCCCCGCCGAAGAAGGTGGACGTCAAGCAGTCCCGGGCCGACCAGAGTGTGTGCGGGGCGTAGCCGTGCCCGTGGAGCACAGGGACGGCCGGCGCCTCGCCCCCGAGGCACCGGCCGGTTCCGTGCGGCGCGCCCCGGCTTCAGGCGGCCTTCTTCTTGAGTGACGTCAGGTGGGCGAAGACGACCACGTTGGCTGAGTAGCCGTCCTTCTTGTCGAACCGCCCACCGCAGGTCATGAGCCTGAGCTCGGGACGGCCGGTGGCGCCGTAGACCTTGTCGTCGGGGAACTTGTCCTTCGTGTAGGTCTTCACCTCGTCGACGGTGAAGACCGCGGTCCGCCGGTCCGCCCTGGTGACCTTCACGGTGTCACCCCGGCGCAGGGCGTTGAGGTTGAGGAAGATCGCCGGTCCCGTCGCGGTGTCCCGGTGGCCGACGAGCAGCGAGGTTCCCGCCTCTCCGGGGGACGGTCCCTTGCTGTACCAGCCGACCAGCCGGGGCTTGCTCAGCGGCGGGGCGCCGAGCCGGCCCTTCTTGTCCAGGGTGAGGCCGGTGACGGATGCCTCGATGAAGATCGCGGGGACGGCGACCTTCACCGGCCGCGAGTGCACCAGTGGCGCGTGCGAGGCCGGCACCTTCGCCGGCGGCGTGTGCGGTGCCCTCCGGAACGGCGGGGCCCCGCCGCCCGCGGCGTCGCTGCCGCGGGCGGCGGTGACCGACGTGGCGTCCTCGGGCGAGTCCGAGCTCGCCCACACGACGCCGGTCACCAGTGAGAAGGTCACGCACAGGGTCATCGTCAGCCGGCATGCACGGCTCGGTCCCCGTCGTCGCCGTCGGCCGCGCGTGTCATGCCTCGTTGCGGGCACGACGGCGTGCGGATCGACGGACCATGATCAGCCCCGCGATTCCGGCGGCACCGGCGACGAGCGCGGCCGAGGCCCCGACGTTCGACTCGCCCTCGGTGCTCACGCTCTCCATGTCCGGGACACCGCCGCCACCCGCGGGCACCGCGCCGGACGGCTTGTCGTACGACTTCTCGGTGTCCTTCTCCGCGCCCTTCTCGGCGTCCGACTCCGAACCGCGGTCGTCGCCCTGCTCACGGCTGCCGCCCTGACCGGGCTTCGGCGAGCAGTCGACCTCGAAGCTCTTCTGCTTCGGGCCCGCCGGGACGACCCACACCAGCTGGTACGTGCCCTCCGGGAGCAGGTACTGCTCGCTGCGGGCCTGGCCGTTCACGAGCGGGAGGGTGCCCAGCAGCGTGTCGCCCGGGGGGACGGTCGGCGGCTGCTCGGTGATCGTCCAGGGGACGGCGGGGAAGGACTCGAAGTTGCTCGCCTTGAGCACGAACTTGCAGACCTCGACGCCCTCGCGGTCACCACGGGAGTGCCAGCCGACCGACGTGACGTCGATGTCGCCGCTGTCCCCGGGCAGGGCGTAGGCGGCGGGGGCGCCGGCCAGCGTGGCGCCGGCCACGGCGACCGCAGCGGCCATCGTGACGCCCGTACGGGCGCTGCGGGAGCGGACGGAAGCGGAAATACGCATGCTGGGCTCCTTCAAGCCGAGATGATTGTCGTACTGATCACCTGATCGCCTAAGACATGACATGGATCTTCGGAAGAATGGGCCGGGACACCGGGAAAACGCGCAAAAATGCCCTGACTAGCCCATAGCGGGTGAGACGGAACGCGGTCGGCGGGCGTCGGCACACGGCCGCAGGGTGACCGTCACGACCGCGCCCGCCACCGACGTGAACACGCAGGCGCGACGCGATGGCGATCGTCCCGTCGTCCCGTCGTCCGCGCGTCCGGTGGTCCGTGCCCGTATCCGAGCGGCCGTGCGGAGCACCACACGACCGAGGGCCGGCCATCCGCTCCTGCGGACGGCCGGCCCCCGGCTCCGTGACTCCCCTCAGGCGGTCAGGAGATCAGCTCGATCTCCGCCAGCGTCGCCGCCGCCGTGCTCACCAGCCGGTACTTCGCGTACGCGCCCGGTGCCTGCACCGAGAACGCCCGGGTCTGCTTGTCCCAGGCGAAGGTCTGGCCGGACCGCTTGTCGAGGTCCTTCCAGGTCGTCCCGTCCGCCGACCCCTGGAGCACCCAGCCGGTGGGGGCCTTCGCCGCCGTGGCCGAGGTCAGCGTGTACTGGACCGCCTTCGTGCCCTCGGCGGCCGGCAGGTCCACCGACTCGACCGCGGCTGAGGTGGCCGAGGTGTTGTCGTACAGCGCGCCGTCGCCCTTGAGCACGTCACCCTTCGGGGCGGGCACCTCGTCGTCCTGGGTGATGGAGACCGGGGCCGCGTTCTTGCCCGTGCCCCACGCCGAGGGCTTCGAACCCATGTCGAACTCCAGCACGCCGCCCTTGGCCAGCAGGTCGTGCGGCAGCGAAGTGGACGTCCACTTCTTGCCGTTGACCTTCAGCCCCTGGACGTAGATGTTCGTCGCGCTGTTCTTCGGAGCCTTCACGACCAGCTCTCGGCCGTTCTCCAGGTGCACGGTCGTCTTCGTGAAGAGCGGGGAGCCGATCGCGTACTCACCGCTGCCCATGACCAGCGGGTAGAAGCCGAGCGAGGAGAAGAGGAACCAGGCCGACTGCTCGCCGTTGTCCTCGTCGCCGTGGTAGCCCTGCCCGATCTCGCTGCCGGTGTACAGCCGTCCGAGGACCTCGCGGACCTTCTCCTGCGTCTTCCAGGGCTGCGACGCCGCGTTGTACATGTACGTGGCGTGGTGCGCGACCTGGTTGCTGTGGCCGTACTGCCCCATCCGCACGTCACGCGCCTCGGTCATCTCGTGGATGACGCCGCCGTACGAACCGACGAACTCGGGTCCGGCGGTCTCGGGGGTCGAGAAGTACGTGTCCAGCTTCTCCGCCAGACCGTCACGGCCGCCGTAGAGGTTGGCCAGGCCGCGGCTGTCCTGCGGCGCGGTGAAGGCGTATCCCCAGCCGTTGGTCTCCGTGTAGTCGTAGCCCCAGACACGGGGATCGTACTGTTCGGAGGGCAGACGCCAGTCGCCGTTCGCCTTCTTGCCCTGGAAGAATCCGGCCTTCCCGTCGAAGAGCTTGACGTAGTTCCGCGCGCGGTTGAGGAAGTACGCGGACTCCTCCTTGTAGCGCGGCTTCTTCGTCTTCGCGTAGAGGGCCTTGCCCATCTCCGCGATGCCGTAGTCGTTGAGGTAGCCCTCCAGGGACCAGGAAAGCCCCTCGTGCGTCGAGGTGTCGGCGTATCCGGTGAAGACCGAGGTCTCCATGCCCTTGCGGCCGACGCCCGACGACGGCGGTGCCACCGTGGCGTTCTTGACCGCCGCGTCGTAGGCCGCCTCGGCGTCGAAGTCGACGCCCTTGACGTACGCGTCGGCGAAGGCCACGTCGGAGCTCGTACCGGTCATCAGGTCGGCGTAGCCGGGGGAGGACCAACGGGAGGTCCAGCCACCGTCCTTGTAGTGCTGGACGAAGCCGTCGACCAGCTTCCCTGCCTTCTTCGGGGAGAAGAAGGAGTACGCCGGCCAGGTCGTCCGGTAGGTGTCCCAGAAGCCGTTGTTGACGTACACCTCACCCTTGACGATCTTCGCGCCGGTGTGGGTCGGGGTGTCGGCGCCGGTCTGCGGCGAGAAGGGGCTCGCGTAGGTGCTCTCGCCGTCGACCTGCTCGAAGCCCGAGTTCGGGTAGAGGTAGAGCCGGTACAGGCTGGAGTAGAGCGTGGTCAGCTGGTCGGCGTTCGCACCCTCGACCTCGACCTTGCCGAGGATCTTGTCCCAGGCCTTCTGCGCGTTCTTCCGCACCTTGTCGAAGGAGGTCCTCGCCGGCAGCTCCATGGCGAGGTTCTTCTTCGCCTGGTCGACGCTGATCAGCGAGGTGGCCAGCCGCAGGCCGACCGTGCGGTCCTTGCCCGCGTCGAAGCGGAAGAAGCCGGTCACGTCGTCACCGCCGCCGCCCTTCAGCTTGCCGCTGTCGGTGACCGGCGCGTCGAAGGAGCCGTACACGAAGAGCCGGGTGGCGCCGGTGGACAGGCCGCTCTTGACGTCCGAGTAGCCGGTGAAGGTACCGGACTCCGGGTCGAGGGTGAGTCCGCCCCTGTTGTCGACGTTGTCGAAGACCAGGCTCGCGTCGTCACCGGGGAAGGTGAACTTCATCCGCGCCGCGTGGTCGGTGGGCGTCATCTCGGCCTTGAGGCCGTTCTCGAAGGTCACCCCGTAGTAGTGCGGGGTCGCCGTCTCGTTCTCGTGGCGGAAGGGCAGCGCGCGCGCCGTGCGGGAGGCGTCGGGCGTGCCGGAGGCCGCCGACGGCATCACCTGGAAGGTCTGGCGGTCACCCATCCAGGGGCTCGGCTCATGGCTGGCACTGAACGCCTGGAGCGTCGGCAGGTTGTCGTCGTTGTTGCCGCGCGCGTAGTCGTACAGCCAGCTCGTGGAGCCGGCGTTGGTCACCGGCGTCCAGAAGTTGAAGCCGTGCGGGACCGCCGTCGCCGGAATGTTGTTGCCGCGCGAGAAGCCACCGCTGGAGTTGGTGCCGCGCACGGTCGACGCGTAGTCCGAGAGGTGCGCCTTGCGCTTCTCCGGGGCCTTCGGGGCGATCGTGACGTCGTCGATCCAGCCCTGGAACTTCGACGGGCCCTTGGGGGAGTCGTACGCCACCAGGATCCGGTCGACGGTCTTGCCGGCCGCGACCGTGCCGATGCGCGAGGCGACCTTGTTCCACTGGTTCACGTACAGCCGCTTGGCGTCGGCCTGCCCCTGCGGGGTCAGTGGACCGCCGTGGCTGTCGGTGGCGTTCAGCCCGCTCAGGTAGGTGCCGTCGGTGAAGGCCAGGTCCACCGCCACGTGCGTCGCGGGGTAGTCGAGGTCCGTCTCGCCCATCTGCGGATACACCAGGTAGGAGAGCTGCGTGTCCTTGGTGACCGCCGTGTCGACGTCGAAGACCTTGTTGTACGAGTAGGCGCGGCCGTCCGGCTTGTGCGTACCCGCGTACCGCAGGGCCTTCTTGCCGGAGAATCCCGCGCCCTGCTTGGCGGTGGGGGAACCCGAGGGGCCGCGGTCGGGCTGGGAGCGCATGTCGTCGGGGGTGGGGGTGGAGGTGTCCCCGTCCGAGAACTGGACGTCGGCGAGCTGGAGCGCGTCGGCGGCACCGTTGTTCTTCGTGATCTCCAGCCGGAAGTGCCGGTACGCGGTGTCCGTGGTGATGTCGTACGACGTGGTCTGGAGGCGCTCGGAGAACGTCTGGCCCGTACGGGTGTCCAGGTCGGTCCAGGTCCTGCCGTCCGTGGAGCCCTTCAGGACCCAGTCCCGGGGATCCCGTTCGTCGTGGTCGTTGGCCGAGGTGAGGGCGTACGTCACGACCTCGGTGGCCTCGGCGAGGTCGAACTCGACCCAGCCGGTGGGCGCGAAGGTCAGCCACTTGCTGCCGGGCTCCACATCGGTCAGGTTCTCCTTGACCTCGCCGCCGGCGGTGTTCTCACCGCTGGCGCGCAGATCGGTGACCTGATCCGTGACACCGCCCGGTATCCCGGCGGAGAACCCACCGTCGACACCCGAGGACCGCTTCTTCCCGTCGGCGCCTTCCTCGACGGTGTTGCGCCAGTCCGGCTGCCGTTCACCGGCCTCGAACGAGCTGCTGAACGAGGTGTTCCCGGAGGGCTTCTGCGGGGCGCCGGACGGTTGCGCGAGAGCGGCGGTGGGGGCTGCCAGGGCCATGACGAGAGAGGCCGCGAGGACCGCGGCGGAGCGACTGTGTCTGTGGCGTGAGTCGTGCTGAGGACCACGTAGGGGCTGCATACGGAGCCGTTCCTCCCGGGGGCATGCTTGGACAACGTTGTCAGCGAGGGATGCGGGTTCCAGTAGGGAGCCAAGTGACGGCATGTGTCAAGGGTGTTGCGCGGGGTCGGCGCAGGTGAATCGACCGTATTGCGGAAAACGGTGATTCCTCGGGAAGGCGCGCGGTGCCGAGGCGACCCTGAGGTCTCAACTCGGGAAAGACTGCCGCTCAACCCTGCTTTCGATCTTGCCCAGTTGGTGACGAGTGGACTATACCTGTCGGCGTCCGCACAGCCGCTTCACAACGGCACGCGGGCGCGGGGGAGGGGATCTGCTGTGGGCGCGCGAGACGGCCCGCCGTACGTTTTCCCGAAACTCCTCCACTGCATCGAGCAATCCGGCAATGTGCACGACCCAAGCGCAACTGACCGCGGTGGCGGGGCCCTTCGCCTGAGGCGAATTCATCACGGGTGACCGGTACACCGCCTGAGTCCTGGAGAAGGCGAGGACTTGAGCATGGGATCCACCTCCGGCCGCACGAATGAGGGCCTTGGCCGTCGCGATGTGATCAAGCGTTCTGCCGCACTCGGCCTGATCGCCGTTCCGACGATGAGCTTCCTGTCGGCGTGCGCGAGCAGCGACGGCGGAAGTGACGAGAAGGCCGAAAAGGGCACCAAGAGCGCGAAGAACCCGCTCGGCGTCAATGAGACCGCCGCCCTCGAAGTCGTGATCTTCAACGGTGGTTTCGGCGAGCAGTACGCCATCGACGCCGAGAAGAAGTACAACGAGGCCTTCCCCAAGGCACCGAAGGTCAAGCACTCCGCGACCGAGAAGATCCAGTCGATCCTGCAGCCCCGCTTCAACGGTGGCACCCCGCCGGACCTGATCGACAACTCGGGCGCCGAGCAGATGGACATGGGCGTCCTGGTCGGCAAGAAGCAGCTCGCCGACCTCACACCGCTGATGGACGCCCCGTCCTACGACGACCCCGCCAAGAAGGTGCGCGACACGCTGCGCCCCGGCGTCCTGGAGATGGGTCAGTTCGACGGCGACCCGGTCTGGGTCATGTACTACGCGTACACGGTCTACGGGGTCTGGTACTCGCAGACCAACCTCGAGAAGCTCGACGCGACGTACCCGGAGACCTGGGACGACATGCTCGCGCTGTGCGCGAAGGCGAAGAAGCAGGGCATCGCCGGCTGGACGTACCCGGGCAAGTACCCGTACTACCTGCCGTTCTCGCTGTACCCCTTCATCGCCAAGATCGGCGGCCGTGAGGTCCTCGACAGGATCGACAACCTGGAGCCCAACGCCTGGAAGGACCCGGCCGTCAAGGCCGCCTTCGAGGCGTACTACGAGCTCTTCGCCAAGGGCTACATCCTCAAGGGCACGCCCGGTCTGACCCACATCCAGTCGCAGACCGAGTGGACCAAGGGCAAGGCGCTCTTCATCCCGAACGGCTCGTGGGTGGAGAACGAGGCAGCGCCCACCACGCCGGACGACTTCAAGATGATGGTCGGCGCGCCGTCCAGCCTGGACGCGTCCGACAAGATGCCGTTCGGCACCCTCTGGGCGTCCGGCGGAGAGCCGTTCATCGTCCCGGCCAACGCGAAGAACACCGAGGGCGGCATGGAGCAGCTGCGCATCATGCTCAGCGAGGAGTCCTCCAAGAACTTCACCAAATCGGTGAAGTCCCTCAGCGCCTTCAACGGCGGTACCGACGGCCTGACGCTCTCCACCGCCCTGCAGTCCGGCGTCGACGTGCTGGCGAAGGCCGGCGAGAACGTGGTGAACCCGCGCATGCAGGACTGGTACGTGAAGCTGCAGAAGGAGCAGATCGGCATCGCCGGACTCGGCGAGATGATGGCCGGGCGTGCGACCCCGGCGGAGACCATCAAGAAGATCCAGGCCTTCGCCGACGCGGCGGCCAAGGACCAGTCCATCAAGCACTACAAGCACCAGTGAGCCCCCGTCACCAGCGGCGGCACCCGCTCAGAGATCGGGGTCGGTAGACGATGCAGCACGGCAAGTACCGGTTCATCGTGGGGTTCCTGGCAGCCCCACTGGCGTTGTACGCCATCTTCGTGATCTGGCCCTTCGTCCAGTCCATCTACTACTCCTTCACGGACTGGACCGGACTGAGCGCGGACTTCGAGATGGTCGGCTTCGACAACTACAGCCGGATGCTCGACGACGACATCTTCTGGAAGTCGTTGCAGCACAGTGTGCTGCTCGCGGTGCTGCTGCCGCTGGTGACGCTGGGCCTGGCGCTCTTCTTCGCCTTCATGCTCAATGTCGGCGGCCGGCGGCGGAAGAACGCCGCGGTCGCCGGGGTGCGGGGTTCCGCCTTCTACAAGATCGCCTATTTCTTCCCGCAGGTCCTGTCGATCGTGATCGTGGCCCTGCTCTTCCAGTTCGCTTTCAATCCGACCTCCGGAATGCTGAACGCGACATTGAAGGGCGTCGGCCTCAAGAGCCTTCAGCCGGACTGGCTGGGCGACCCCGACCTGGCGCTCTACTGCGTGATGGTGGTGCTGATCTGGTCGACGGTCGGTTTCTTCGTCGTCCTCTTCTCCGCGGGTATGGCGTCGATCCCCAAGGACTTCTACGAGGCCGCGCTGCTCGACGGGGCCGACCGCATCACCACGTTCTTCAGGATCACGCTGCCGCTGCTCTGGGACACCGTGCAGTCCGGCTGGGTCTACATGGGCATCCTGGCCCTCGGCGTGGAGGCCTTCACCGCCGTACAGGTCATGACGGTGGGACCGGGCGGTCCCGACTACTCCACCACCGTCCTGCCGCTGTACGTCTACCAGACGGCCTTCAGGGACGCCCAGGCCGGCTACGCGACCACGATCGGCGTCGGACTGCTCATCGTCACCATGCTCTTCGCCGGCATCGTGATGCGGCTGGGCCGGCGCGAACGGCTGGAGTTCTGATGCCGCCAGGCAGGCGGGACTCCCGAAACACGCCCGAGGTCCGGCGACCGCAGGGCCGGCCCCACGCAGAACAGTTCGGTCCCGGTGGCCGGCCCGACAGTTGTACGAGGTGAGCACGCATGAAGGTCACTGAGACCCCGCCCGCCGTCCCGGCACCGCGCTCTCCGGTGACGAAGACGAAGGCTCCGGTGGACGAGCCGGCCAAGAGCAGCGAGGGCAAGGTCCTCAACGTCTTCTCGCACGGTGTGCTGGTGATCTGGGCGGTGCTCGTCGTCATGCCGCTGCTCTGGGCGGTGATGTCGTCCTTCAAGACGGACGACTCGATCCTCTCGACGCCCTGGTCGCTGCCCGACCGGCTGCACTTCGAGAACTGGTCACGGGCCTGGAGCCAGGCCCACATGAGTGACTACTTCCTCAACACCATCCTGGTGGTGGGCGGTTCACTCGTCGGCACACTGCTGCTCGGCTCGATGGCGGCGTACGTGCTGGCGCGGTTCGACTTCCCGGGGAACCGCTTCATCTACTTCCTCTTCATCGGCGGGATGAGCTTCCCGATCATCCTGGCGCTGGTCCCGCTGTTCTTCGTGATGAACAACATGGGCCTGCTGAACTCGGTGCACGGCCTGATCCTCGTGTACATCGCGTACTCGCTGCCGTTCACCGTCTTCTTCCTCACCTCGTTCTTCCGGACCCTGCCGAGCTCGATCGCGGAAGCGGCCATGCTCGACGGCGCCTCGCACACCCGGACGTTCTTCCAGGTGATGCTGCCGATGGCGAAGCCCGGCCTGATCAGTGTCGGCATCTTCAACTTCCTCGGGCAGTGGAACCAGTACATGCTGCCGACGGTGCTCAACACCGACCCGGACGGCAAGGTGCTCTCCCAGGGGCTGGTCGAACTGGCCACCAGCCAGGGGTACAAGGGGGACTGGTCGGGCCTCTTCGCGGGGCTGGTCATGGCGATGCTGCCGGTCCTGGGCGCCTACATCGTCTTCCAGCGGCAGGTCGTCGCGGGGCTGACGGCGGGGGCGCTGAAGTAGGGCCGGCTCCACCCGGCGAGCGTTCACGTATCAGAGGTTCTCGTCCTCACCGGGCGGCAACGCGGACCGGAAACGAACAGGCCCTCGGGGCCAGGAACCACCCCTCGGTCACCGGCCGGGGGGTGTTTTCCTGTGCTTTCCACCGTTTTCGTCGCTGTCCGGTTGTGGAGGCGCCATGCTCATCGGAGTCTGCGGCTGCTCAAGGTCTTGACGGGGGGCACCCCAAAACGCTCAGCTTAGGGTTCACATGTTGGAGAAAACGGCAGGAGTGAGTGAGTCGATGGAGACTCCGGGGTCGCAGACATCTCTGCATCGGGCCAACCTTGAGCGGGTCGTACGTGCCGTAAGGATGGCGGGGTCCCTGACCCAGGCCGAGATCGCCAGGAGCACCGGTCTCTCCGCAGCCACTGTCTCCAACATCGTCCGCGAACTCAAGGAGAGCGGCACGGTCGAGGTGACCCCCACCTCGGCGGGCGGGCGCCGGGCCAGGAGCGTCTCCCTGAGCGGGGACGCGGGCATCGTCATAGGGGTGGACTTCGGGCATACGCACCTCCGGGTGGCCATCGGCAACCTGGCCCACCAGGTGCTGGCCGAGGAGTCCGAGCCGCTCGATGTGGACGCCTCGTCGGCGCAGGGGTTCGGCCGGGCGGAACAGCTGGTCAACCGCCTGATCGAGACCACCGGCATCAGCCCCGGGAAGGTGATCGGCGTCGGCCTCGGCGTACCGGGCCCCATCGACGTCGAATCCGGCACGCTGGGCTCCACCTCGATCCTCCCGGGCTGGACGGGCATCAATCCCGGCCAGGAGCTCGCCGGCCGTCTCGGTGTGCCGGTGTACGTGGACAACGACGCCAACCTCGGAGCGCTCGGGGAGCTCGTCTGGGGCAGCGGGAGGGGGGTCAAGGACCTCGCCTACATCAAGGTCGCCAGCGGTGTCGGCGCCGGTCTGGTGATCGACGGGCACATCTACCGGGGCCCGGGCGGCACGGCCGGCGAGATCGGCCACATCACGCTCGACGAGGCGGGCCCTGTCTGCCGCTGCGGCAACCGCGGCTGCCTGGAGACCTTCACCGCCGCCCGGTACGTCCTGCCGCTACTGAAGCCCAGCCACGGGGCCGATCTCACCATGGAGCGGATGGTCCAGCTGGCCCGCGAGGGTGATCCGGGCTGTCGTCGGGTCATCGGGGACGTCGGCCGGCACATCGGCAGCGGGGTCGCGAACCTGTGCAACCTGCTCAACCCGAGCCGGGTGGTGCTCGGCGGATCCCTCGCGGAGGCGGGCGAGTTGGTGCTGGCACCCATCCGTGACTCGGTCTCGCGCTACGCCATCCCCAGCGCCGCGCGGCAGCTCTCGGTGCTCCCCGGAGCGCTCGGGGGGCGGGCCGAGGTGCTGGGTGCTCTGGCCCTCGTGCTCAGCGAGATGGGGGATTCAACCCTTTTGGAGAGCACCCTTCCGTCCGCCACTCCTGCCTTCACTTAGATAACGAATGGCACCGTTGTCATCTCGTTAAGTATTTACTCCTTGACGCCGCCTCTGCGGCCGAGTTGACTTCCAGCCACCTCGGCCGCAACGTCGCGGCCTCGTCAGGGAGGTTCGAAATGAACACGCGTATGCGTCGTGCCGCCGTTGCCGTCGCCGCCACCACCATGGCTGTGTCTCTTGCCGCTTGCGGGAGCGCCAAAGAGTCCGGCGACAAGACCAGCTCGGAGTCGGCCAAGAAGGGCGACGACCTCAAGATCGGTCTGCTTCTCCCCGAGAACGTCACGGCCCGTTACGAGAAGTTCGACAAGCCGATCATCGAGAAGAAGGTCGGCGAGCTGACCGGGGGCAAGGCGGAGGTCGTCTACGCCAACGCCAAGCAGGACGCCACGCTGCAGGCGCAGCAGGTCGACACCATGATCACGAACAAGGTCGACGCGCTCATCATCGACGCCGTCGACTCCAAGGCCATCGAGAACAGCGTGAAGAAGGCCAAGGACGAGGGCATCCCCGTCGTCGCCTTCGACCGCCTCGCCGAGGGCCCGATCGACGCCTACACCTCCTTCGACAACGAAGAGGTCGGCCGCGTGCAGGGCACGGCCCTGCTGGAGGCCCTGGGCGACGCCGCCAAGCCCACCGTCGTGATGATGAACGGCGCGATCACCGACCCGAACGCCGCGCTCTTCAAGAAGGGCGCCAAGTCGGTCCTCGACGGCAAGGTGACGTACGGCAAGGAGTACGACACCAAGGAGTGGAAGCCGGAGAACGCCAACGCCAACATGGAGGGCGCGATCACGGCCCTCGGCAAGGACAAGATCGCCGGCGTCTACTCCGCCAACGACGGCATGGCGGGTGGCATCATCCAGGCCCTCAAGTCCGCCGGTGTCTCCAAGCTCCCGCCGGTCACCGGCCAGGACGCCGAACTCGCCGGTGTCCAGCGCATCATCACCGGTGAGCAGTTCATGAGCGTCTACAAGCCCTACCCGCAGGAGGGCATCGTCGCCGCGGAGATGGCCGTCGCACTCGCCAAGGGCGAGAAGCTCGACGGCATCGCGACGTCCAAGGTCGACAACGCCGGCACGAAGGGCATCGCCACCGTGCTCGTCCCGGTCGTCTCGCTGACCAAGGACAACATCAAGGACACCGTCATCAAGGACGGCATCTACACGCTCGACGAGATCTGCACGGCCAAGTACAAGGACGACTGCACCGCCGCCGGACTCAAGTAGGCCGCGCGGCGGGACCGGCCACCCCGGCCGGTCCCGCCCGGCCCGCTGCACGAAGCCTGTCCGGTGCCTCGCCCACCAACTGTCCCGCTGCCGGGCGGGGCGCCGGACGGAACGCTTCGTCCCCTCCCTTTTCATACTTCTGCTCAAACCACCGCGCCTTCCCCCAGGCGCGGTATCCCCGCCGGGTCAGGCGGCGAAGGAGATGGTTCACGTGTCCGCTACGCCCGTGTTGGCGTTGCGAGGGGTCTCCAAGCGATTCGGTGCCGTCCAGGCGCTCACCGACGTAGAGCTTGAGGTCCACGCCGGTGAGGTGGTCGCCCTGGTGGGTGACAACGGCGCCGGTAAATCAACGCTGGTCAAGACGATCGCAGGGGTGCACCCCATCGATGACGGAGTCATCGAGTGGGACGGCCGAGCGGTCCAGATCAACAAGCCGCACGATGCTCAGAACCTGGGGATCGCGACCGTCTACCAGGACCTCGCGCTCTGCGACAACATCGATGTCGTCGGCAACCTCTACCTCGGCCGGGAGCTCCGCAAGTTCGGAATCCTCGACGAGGTCGAGATGGAGCGCCGATCCCGCGAGCTCCTCAGCACGCTGTCGATCCGCATCCCCAGCGTCCGCATCCCGATCGCGTCGCTCTCCGGCGGTCAGCGCCAGACCGTCGCCATCGCCCGCTCCATGCTGGGCGAGCCCAAGCTCGTCATCCTCGACGAGCCCACCGCCGCACTCGGGGTCGAGCAGACCGCGCAGGTCCTCGACCTCGTCGAGCGGCTGCGTGAGCGAGGCCACGCGGTCATCCTCATCAGCCACAACATGGCCGATGTGAAGGCCGTCGCCGACAAGGTCGCCGTGCTCCGGCTGGGCCGGAACAACGGTGTCTTCGACGTGAAGACCACCTCGCAGGAAGAGATCATCTCCGCCATCACGGGCGCCACGGAGAACGCCGTGACCCGTCGTGCGGCGCGCAACGCGGAGGCCCAGAAGTGACTACCGACAAGACGTCCACCGCAGTGGTCAACCCGGAGGCCGCCAAGGGCGCCGACACCGTGGTCGACCCCCGGCTCCTGGTGCGTGAGCAGGGCCTCGCCGGCTACCTCACCGAGTTCAAGCGCAAGATGCGCGGGGGTGACCTCGGCTCGATCCCCGTGGTCATCGGCCTGATCATCATCGGCGTGGTCTTCCAGAGCCTGAACTCCGAGTTCCTCTCGGCGAAGAACATCAGCGACATCGCCGTGACGATGGTGGCCACCGGCATGATGGCCGTCGGCATCATCTTCGTGCTGCTGCTCGGCGAGATCGACCTGTCGGTCGGCTCGGTCAGTGGTGTCTCGGGCGCCGTCGTCGCCGTGCTCAGTGTCACGCACGGCATGAACGAGTGGCTCGCCATACTCGTCGCCATCGTCAGCGGCGCTGTCATCGGGGCCATCCACGGCTTCTTCTTCGCCCGGATCGGCGCCCCGGCGTTCGCCGTCACCCTCGCCGGCCTGCTGTTCTGGCTGGGGTTCATGCTCCAGCTGCTCGGTGACACGGGAACGATCAACCTGGACAGCGACGGCGTGGTCGGCAGCCTGACCACGTACTACTTCTCGGACGTCGCCGCCGCCTACGGCCTCGCCGCCGTCGCGGTGATCGGCTACTTCCTCTCCGCGTTCCTGGACACCCGCCGGCGGGAGGCCGCCGGCATCCCCTCGCGGCCGCTGGTCGACATCGTGATCCGCACCGTCGTCCTCACGGTGTTCGCCTTCGGCGCGGCGTTCATGTTCAACCAGTACCGCGGTCTCCCGCTGGCCCTGGTCCTCTTCCTGATCGTCCTGGTCGGTACGGACTTCGTCCTGCGCCGCACGTCCTACGGGCGCAAGATCTTCGCGCTCGGAGGCAGCGTCGAGGCGTCCCGCCGCGCGGGCATCAACGTCACCGCGATCCGCGTCTCGGTCTTCGCCATCGCCGGCACCTTCGCGGCCGTCGGCGGCCTGTTCTGGGCTTCCAAGATCGCGGCGGCCAACCAGGGCTCCGGCGCCGGTGACCTCCTGATGAACGTCATCGCCGCGGCCGTCATCGGCGGTACCAGCCTCTTCGGTGGCCGGGGACGCACCTGGAACGCACTGCTCGGCGTCATGGTGATCGTCTCGATCCAGTACGGCCTGGCGCTGGAAGGCATCGCCACACCGATCAACTACATGATCACCGGTGCTGTTCTTCTCATCACGGTCGTCATCGACTCCATCACCCGTAAGACGCAGAAGACCGCGGGCCGCGCCTGACCGTCGTACCTGCGCACATGTGCCCGGCATCCTCCGAGATGCCGGGCACCTGCGCGTCCGGCGCGGCCCGGTGCGGCGCGACGGAATGTGCCGCCCGCTGACCGGCGCCGCCGGGGGAACACTAGACTCATCGGATCGACACGCTCACACGCAAGGAGGCACGGGTGGACCTGCTGACCCGCATCAGGGGACCGCGCGACCTGGACCGGCTCGGCCTCGAGCAGCTCGACCAGCTCGCCGGCGAGATCCGTACCTTCCTCGTCGAGGAGGTGGCCAAGACCGGCGGTCACCTGGGCCCGAACCTGGGCGTGGTCGAGCTGACCATCGCCCTGCACCGGGTCTTCGAGTCCCCGCAGGACAAGGTCCTCTTCGACACCGGCCACCAGAGCTATGTGCACAAGCTGCTCACCGGCCGGCAGGACTTCTCGAAGCTCAAGAGCAAGGGCGGACTCTCCGGATACCCGTCCCGCGCGGAGTCCGAGCACGACGTCATCGAGAACTCGCACGCCTCGACGGTGCTCGGCTGGGCCGACGGCCTCGCCAAGGCCAACGAGATCCTGAAGAAGGACGACCACGTCGTCGCGGTCATCGGTGACGGGGCCCTCACCGGCGGTATGGCCTGGGAGGCGCTGAACAACATCGCCGCCGCCAAGGACCGCCCCCTCGTCATCGTCGTCAACGACAACGAGCGCTCGTACGCCCCGACCATCGGCGGCCTCGCGAACCACCTCGCCACCCTCCGCACCACGGACGGGTACGAGCGGTTCCTGGCCCGTGGCAAGGACCTCCTGGAGCGCACTCCGGTCGTCGGCAGGCCGCTCTACGAGACCCTGCACGGCGCCAAGAAGGGCCTCAAGGACTTCATCGCCCCGCAGGGCATGTTCGAGGACCTCGGCCTGAAGTACGTCGGCCCCATCGACGGCCACGACATCGAGGCCCTGGAATCCGCGCTCCAGCGGGCCAAGCGCTTCGGCGGCCCGGTCATCGTGCACTGCCTGACCGAGAAGGGGCGCGGTTACACCCCCGCCCTCCAGGACGAGGCGGACCGTTTCCACGCGGTCGGCAAGATCCACCCGGACACCGGCCTGCCCATCTCCACCTCCGGCCTGGACTGGACCTCGGTCTTCGGCGAGGAGATGGTCAAGCTGGGCCATGAGCGCGAGGACATCGTCGCCATCACGGCGGCCATGCTCCAGCCCGTCGGCCTCGGGAAGTTCGAGGAGGCCTTCCCGGACCGGATCTACGACGTGGGGATCGCCGAGCAGCACGCCGCGGTCTCCGCGGCGGGCCTGGCCACCGGCGGCCTGCACCCCGTCTTCGCGGTCTACGCGACCTTCCTGAACCGCGCCTTCGACCAGGTCCTGATGGACGTGGCCCTGCACAGGTGCGGGGTCACCTTCGTCCTGGACCGGGCCGGAGTCACGGGCACGGACGGTGCCTCGCACAACGGCATGTGGGACATGTCGATCCTGCAGTGCGTGCCGACCCTGCGCATCGCCGCCCCGCGCGACGCCGACCAGGTCCGCGCCCAGCTGCGCGAGGCCGTCGCCGTCGACGATGCGCCCACCGTCGTCCGTTTCTCCAAGGGCGCGGTCGGCCCCGCGGTCAAGGCCGTGGGCACCGCGGGCGGCATGGACATCCTGCGTACGGCGGGTGCGGACCAGCCGGACGTGCTCCTGGTCTCCGTCGGCGCCCTCGCCCCGATGTGCCTGGAGATCGCAGCCCTGCTGGACGCCCAGGGCATCTCCACGACCGTGGTGGACCCGCGCTGGGTCAAGCCCGTCGACGAGGCGCTCGCCCCGCTCGCCGCGGAGCACCGGGTCGTCGTCACCGTCGAGGACAACAGCAGGGCCGGCGGTGTCGGCTCCGCCGTCGCCCAGGCGCTGCGCGACGCCGACGTCGACGTACCCCTGCGTGACTTCGGCATCCCGCCGGTCTTCCTCGACCACGCCTCGCGCGGCGAGGTCCTGGCCGAGATCGGACTGACCGCGCCGGACATCGCCCGCCAGGTCACCGGCCTGGTCGCCAAGCTCGACGGACGGTACGAGAGCCACGCCGTGGAGCAGCCCGTCCGCGACTGATCCGCCGCACGCGCATGGGCCGGCCGCCCACCCCACACGGGTGGTGCGACCGGCCCATTCGCGTGAAAGAGAGGTGTAAGGAGCGTGCGGGGGGTGCCGGGTCCGAATCATGGCGTGCACGACGAGTGCGTGGAGGTACGCCGGTGAGCACGCAGCAGGACACGCCCCCCAGCGGGAAGGGACTGTTCAGGACCAAGACGGTCGAACAGTCCATCCGCGATACCGAAGAACCGGAGCACGCCCTCAAGAAGTCCCTCTCCGCGGTGGACCTCACGGTCTTCGGAGTGGGTGTCATCATCGGCACCGGAATCTTCGTCCTCACGGGCAAGGTCGCCAAGGAGACAGCGGGCCCCGCCACGGCCCTTGCGTTCGTC
Source organism: Streptomyces sp. NPDC002793 (assembly GCF_040295485.1). Classification (NCBI taxonomy): domain Bacteria; kingdom Bacillati; phylum Actinomycetota; class Actinomycetes; order Kitasatosporales; family Streptomycetaceae; genus Streptomyces; species Streptomyces sp. NPDC002793. The sequence continues at coordinate 26,307 of NZ_JBEOVL010000057.1, forward strand.
GCGGCGGGTGTGGTCTGTGCGCTCGCGGCACTGTGCTACGCCGAGTTCGCCTCCACCGTCCCGGTGGCCGGATCGGCGTACACCTTCTCGTACGCCTCTCTGGGCGAGCTGGTGGCCTGGATCATCGGCTGGGACCTGGTGCTGGAATTCGCCCTGGGCACCGCGGTGGTGGCGGTCGGCTGGTCCGGCTACGTCCGCTCGCTCCTGGACAACGTCGGCTGGTCGATGCCCGACGCGCTCTCCGGGCCGGACGTGGCGAGCGGCTTCGGCTTCGACGTCCTGGCGTTCGTCCTGGTGCTGGTCCTGACCGCGATCCTGGTGCTCGGGATGAAGCTCTCCGCCCGGGTGACCACGGTCGTCGTCATCATCAAGCTCGCGGTCGTGGGTATCGTGATCATCGCCGGGGCGTTCTTCATCAAGGCGTCCAACTACTCGCCCTTCATCCCCGAGGCGGAGAAGCAGCCCGCGGGGTCGGGCATGGACGCACCGCTGGTCCAGCTGATCTTCGGCTACGAACCGACCAACTTCGGCATCATGGGCATCTTCACCGCGGCGTCCATCGTCTTCTTCGCCTTCATCGGCTTCGACGTCGTGGCCACCGCGGCGGAGGAGACCAAGCTGCCGCAGCGCGACATGCCGCGCGGCATCCTCGCGTCGCTCGTCATCTGCACCCTGCTCTACGTCGCCGTGTCGGTCGTCGTCACCGGCATGCAGCACTACTCCGAGCTTTCCGTCAGCGCCCCGCTCGCGGACGCGTTCAAGGCCGTCGGACACCCCTTCTACGCCGGCGTCATCAGCTTCGGCGCCGCGGTCGGTCTCACCACGGTCTGCATGATCCTGCTGCTCGGCCAGACCCGGGTGTTCTTCGCGATGAGCCGTGACGGGCTGCTCCCGAGGTTCTTCTCGGTGACCCACCCGCGCTTCCACACCCCGTACCGCCCGACGGTCCTGCTCGGCGTGGTCATCGCGATCGTGGCCGGCTTCACGAGCATCAACGAGCTGGCGACCCTGGTGAACATCGGTACGCTCTTCGCGTTCGTGGTCGTGGCCCTCGGCGTCATCGTCCTGCGCCGCACCCGTCCCGACCTCCACCGGGCCTTCCGTACCCCGTGGGTGCCGCTGCTTCCGATCGTCTCGGTGGCCGCCTCGGTCTGGCTGATGCTGAACCTGCCGGCGGAGACCTGGCTGCGGTTCGGGATCTGGATGCTGCTCGGCGTGATCATCTACTTCGCCTACGGGCGCAGGAACAGCCGTATGGCGAAGGCTCGTTGACGGGCGGCTGACCTGGCGTCCCCGGAGGACGCCAGGTCAGCCGCCGGTGGCCGGGGACTTCTTGGCGGACTCGGGAATCGTGCCGTCCGTCCGGATGGCCTTCCAGAGGTCGGCGGCCTGCGGTTCCGAGGCCACCACTCGGTTCGGGTCCTGCGTGTCGTAGGCGACCGGCAGCATGATCGTCTCCATCGAGGAGGGATCGACGCCGTTCATCGAGCGGGCGAACTCGCTGAGCGAGGTCAGTGACGCGAGCCCCTCGTCGGTCGTCAGCGACTTGGTCGCGGAGCCGGCGATCCTGTAGGCGGTCGCCGGACTGCTGAGCAGGTCCTGCGACTTGATCTCCTTCAGCAGCGCCATCAGGAACTGCTGCTGGAGCCCGATCCGGCCCAGGTCACTCCCGTCGCCCACGCTCTTCCGGGTCCGCACGAAGGCCAGCGACTCCGTGCCGTCCAGCTTGTGCTCACCCGCCGTCAGATCGAGCCCGGACGCCTTGTCGTGGATGGGTTCCTCGACGTCGACGGTGACGCCGCCTATCGCGTCGACCAGGTCCTTGAACCCGGCGAAATCGATCTCCAGGTAGTGGTCGATGCGGACCCCGGACATCTTCTCGACGGTCTTGACCACGCAGGCCGGGCCCGCGAGGGCGTACACGGCGTTGAACATCTCGCGCTTCTTCTCGGGCAGTTCCGAGCCGCCTGACGTCGTGCACCGCGGCCGGGTCACGAGGGTGTCGCGGGGGACGGACACGGCGACGGCCTCGGACCGGCCCTCGGGTATGTGCACCACCATGGTGGTGTCGGACCGTGCCCCGCCGACGTCGCCGCCCCCGCCCAGATCCTTGTTCTCCGTCCCGGCGCGCGAGTCGGAACCGAGGACGAGCAGGTTCTGCCCTGTGGTGGGGAGCTTCTCGGGACGCTCCTCACCGAGCGCCCTGTCGATGTCGACGCCCCTGATGTTGCCGTCGAGGTCCTGGTACATCCAGTACGCGGTGCCGCCACCGGCGAGCAGGAGGACGACCAGTACCCCGAGCGTGATCTTGAGGCCGCGGCGGCGCCCGGGTTCCTTCTCCCGGCCCAGCTTCGGTGGGTCCGCCCGTCGTGAGGCGCTGGGGCCCGGGGCTACGGCGTCGTGGCTCATCCTGTTCGAGTCCCTTGATCTCGCGGCCCGGTAGGGCTGTGGGCGGGCTGGACCCGGGTGGGGGGAGGAGCCGGTCCGATGTCGGTGGTGCGTAGCACTATAGACAGCGGGTCGAGCATGCGTGCGAGGAATGTCGGGCTCCGTGCGAGCCGCGCCTCCCCCTCCCATGCGTTCTGCCTCGCGACCGGCGTGGCTGCCCGCGCTCACAAGATCGGAGACATCCCGCACCATGTCCGTAGCAGTTTCAGGCAGGGGCCCGTTCAGCGGCATCGAGACCTCCGGGACGTACCCGGTCCAGTTCCGCTTCTCCCACGCGAAGAAGGGGAACCGGCATCTGGTGGTGGTCTTCGCCGAGATCGCCGCTCCCGATGACTACGGGTGGTCGAACGGGGCCTTCGGCGGTCTCCGGTCGAACATCCTCTGGATACGGGACCAGTTCGACGGCCACAACAGTTACTACCTCTGCAAGGGGATGGACTTCGACCTGGAACGGTCCGTCGTCACCCTGATATCGAACGTGATGAACTCACTGGGCCTCACACCGGACCGGTGCACCATGTGGGGCAGCTCCAAGGGCGGCAGCGCGGCCCTCTACTTCGGCCTGAAGTACGGATTCCGCAACATCGTGTCGATCGTCCCTCAGTTCCGGATCGGCACCTACCTGGGAAAGCATCCGAAGGTCGCCGAGTACATGATGGGACAGGTCACGGAGACCAACGTCCACGTCCTCGACAACGTGATCCCCGACCTGGCACGCGCAGAGGTGAACCGCGATGCCAACATCTACGTGCTGTCCTCCCCGCAGGACGAGCAGTACCCGGTGCAGGTGGAGCCCTACCTCGGTCTTTTCGGCGGCTACGAGAACTTCAACTTCATCTTCAGCGACTCCCCCTTCATTCCCGGTCATACCCAGGTGACCCGGCGGAACGTCCCCGTGCTCATGGGATTGATCAACTTCCTCATCGACGGCATGGCGCCGCGCCTCGGGTTCGCCGTCAACGGCAGGGAGCAGCCCGACGCCGACAGGTCCGGCATGGACCGCTACCTCGACGGGACGTCACCGGTGCGCTCGTCCTTCCCCGCACCGGTGGCCCTCGCACCTTCGCCGGGTCATGTCCACGCACCCACCGTGCGGTTCACCGGCTCCGAGCCAACGCGGTGAACGGGTGTGTGCCGACCCGGACGACGAGGCCGGCTGCCGCGGAGACGGCCGCTCCCGGCGGGCCCGCAACGCGAACGGGCCGCACGGGCAGATGCCCGTGCGGCCCGTCCACGGCTCGTGCTACGCCGGGACGCTCGCCACGCCCGGGGCCAGGAACCGCTTCCCGTTGACCCGCTCCGAGACGCCCTCACGGTCCAGGTACGGCGTGATGCCGCCCAGGTGGAAGGGCCAGCCCGCGCCGGTGATCAGGCAGAGGTCGATGTCCTGGGGCTCGGCCACGACGCCCTCGGCCAGCATGAGGCCGATCTCCTGCGCCACCGCGTCCAGGACGCGGTCACGGACCTGGTCCTCCGTCAGGACGGTGTCGCCCTGCTCGAGGAGGGCGGCGACCTCCGGGTCCAGCTCCGGCTTGCCGGAGTCGTAGACGTAGAAGCCGCGCTTGCCGGCCTTGACGACCGCCGCGAGGTTCCCGGAGACCGTGAAGCGCTCCGGGAAGGCACGGTTCAGGGTCTCGGAGACGTGCAGCCCGATGGCCGGGCCGACCAGCTCCAGCAGCACCAGCGGGGACATCGGCAGGCCGAGGGGCTCGATGGCCTTCTCCGCCGTCGCGACGGGGGTGCCCTCGTCGATGATGTTCTGGATCTCGCCCATGAAACGGGTGAGGATGCGGTTGACGACGAACGCCGGGGCGTCCTTCACCAGGACCGCGGTCTTCTTCAGCTTGCGGGCGACGCCGAAGGCCGTGGCCAGCGAGGCGTCGTCGGTCTGCTCACCGCGGACGATCTCCAGGAGCGGGAGGATCGCGACCGGGTTGAAGAAGTGGAAGCCGACGACCCGCTCGGGGTTCTTCAGCTTCGACGCCATCTCGGTGACCGAGAGGGACGAGGTGTTCGTGGCGAGGATCGCGTGCGCCGGGGCGACCGCCTCGACCTCCGCGAACACCTGCTGCTTGACCCCGATCTCCTCGAAGACGGCCTCGATGATGAAGTCGGCGTCGGAGAAGCCCTCCGCCTTGTCCAGCACACCGGAGACCAGGGCCTTGAGGCGGTTGGCCTTGTCCTGGTTGATACGGCCCTTGCCGAGCAGCTTGTCGATCTCGGCCTGGACATAGCCCACGCCCTTGTCCACGCGCTCCTGGTCGATGTCCGTGAGGACGACCGGGACCTCCAGGCGGCGCAGGAAGAGCAGCGCGAGCTGGCTGGCCATCAGGCCCGCGCCCACGACGCCGACCTTGGTGACCGGACGGGCCAGGGACTTGTCCGGGGCGCCGGCCGGGCGCTTGGCGCGCTTCTGGACCAGGTTGAAGGAGTAGATGCCGGAGCGCAGCTCGCCGCCCATGATCAGGTCCGCGAGGGCCTGGTCCTCGGCGTCGAACCCGGCGCTCAGGTCGCCGTCCTTGGCCGCGGCGATGATTTCCAGCGCGCGGTACGCGGCCGGGGCCGCCCCGTGCACCTTGGAGTCGGCGATCGCCTTGCCGCGGGCGACGGCCTGGTCCCAGGCATCACCGCGGTCGACCTCGGGGCGCTCGACCGCGATCTCGCCCTTGAGGACGGACGCGGTCCAGATCAGCGACTGCTCCAGGAAGTCCGCGCCCTCGAAGATCGCGTCGGCGATCCCGAGCTCGAAGACCTGCGCGCCCTTGAGCTGGCGGTTCTGGTTCAGCGAGTTCTCGATGATCACCGAGACCGCACGGTCGGCGCCGACCAGGTTGGGGAGCAGCGCGCAGCCGCCCCAGCCGGGAACCAGACCGAGGAAGACCTCGGGCAGCGAGAACGCGGGGATCGCGGTGGAGACGGTGCGGTACGAGCAGTGCAGACCGATCTCCACACCGCCGCCCATGGCCGCGCCGTTGTAGTACGCGAACGTCGGGACCGCGAGGCCGGACAGCCGGCGGAACACGTCGTGGCCGCCCTTGCCGATGGCCAGCGCGTCCGAGTGGTTCTTGAGGAGCTCGACGCCCTTGAGATCGGCGCCGACCGCGAAGATGAACGGCTTGCCGGTGACACCGGCACCGACGATCGCGCCCTCGGCGGCCTCCTTCTCGACCTGGTCGACGGCGGCGTTCAGGTTCGCCAGCGACTGGGGGCCGATGGTGGTCGGCTTGGTGTGGTCGAGGCCGTTGTCCAGCGTGATGAGGGCGAAACGGCCCGCACCGCCGGGCAGGTCGAGGTGGCGTACGTGCGCCTGCGTGACGACCTCGCCGGGGAACAGCTCGGCCGCACCCTTCAGAAGCTCAGTGGTGGTGGTGCTCACTTGTTGCCTCCGGCTGCGTTCTCGAAGTGCGGGTTCTCCCAGACGACCGTGGCGCCCATGCCGAAGCCGACGCACATCGTCGTCAGGCCGTAGCGGACCTCCGGCTGCTCCTCGAACTGGCGGGCCAGCTGAGTCATCAGGCGGACGCCGGAGGAGGCCAGCGGGTGGCCGTAGGCGATCGCGCCGCCGTACTGGTTGACGCGCCGGTCGTCGTCGGCGATGCCGTAGTGCTCCAGGAAGGCGAGCACCTGCACGGCGAAGGCCTCGTTGATCTCGAAGAGACCGATGTCGTCGATGGAGAGACCGGCCTTGGCCAGGGCCTTCTCCGTCGCCGGGATCGGACCGTAGCCCATGACCTCCGGCTCCACACCGGCGAAGGCGTACGACACGAGGCGCATCCTGACCGGGAGGCCCAGCTCGCGGGCGGTCTCCTCGGACGCGAGGAGCGACGCCGTGGCGCCGTCGTTGAGACCCGCGGCGTTGCCGGCCGTCACGCGGCCGTGGGCGCGGAACGGGGTCTTCAGACCGGCCAGGGACTCCAGCGTGGTGCCCGGGCGCATCGGCTCGTCGGCGGTGACCAGGCCCCAGCCCGTCTCCCCGGCCTCGGCGTTGGTGCGGCGCACGGAGACCGGCACCAGGTCCTGCTGGATCTTGCCGTTGGCGTACGCCTTGGCGGCCTTCTCCTGCGAACGGACCGCGTACTCGTCGGCGCGCTGCTTGGTGATCGAGGGGTACCTGTCGTGCAGGTTCTCCGCGGTCATCCCCATGAAGAGGGCGGACTCGTCGACCAGCTTCTCCGACACGAGGCGCGGGTTGGGGTCCACGCCCTCGCCCATCGGGTGGCGGCCCATGTGCTCGACACCACCGGCGATGACGACGTCGTACGCGCCGAAGGCGATGGAACCGGCCGTCGAGGTGACGGCGGTCAGGGCGCCCGCGCACATGCGGTCGATGGAGTAACCGGGTACCGACTGCGGCAGACCGGCCAGGATTCCGGCGGTACGCCCGAGGGTGAGGCCCTGGTCGCCGATCTGCGTGGTCGCGGCGATGGCGACCTCGTCGATCTTGGCGGGGTCCAGGTCCGGGTTGCGGCGCAGCAGCTCCCGGATGGCCTTCACGACGAGATCGTCGGCGCGGGTCTCGTGGTAGATGCCCTTCGGGCCCGCTTTGCCGAACGGGGTGCGGACGCCGTCGACGAAGACGACGTCCCGGATGGTACGAGGCACGGTGGCTCTCCTCCAGGGTGCGGGGTGGCACTGCTGCGGGCGCGCACATCGGCGCACCACGCCCCTCATGCTACTTGCGGGTAACCAGACTGCCCACCCCCCACCGCCGGAGCGGTGAAGGTCACACGCGGCGAGAGCGGTGAACTGGCGTGAATTCGATCCTCCTCGACGAGGAGGACCACCGGGTGGGCGCGACACGCGTACGCCCCCCTGCCTGCTCCGACAGAGGGGCGTACGCGTGTTCGGGATGTCTCAGGCGCTCGTGTCCAGGGCCCGCAGCAGCAGGGGGCCGACCTGCTCGATCTGCCAGTGGCGTGCCCCGTGCCCGGCCAGCGCGGTCTCCACCGTGTCCGGGGTCAGGACCTTGGGCGGCTCCCAGCAGACCCGGCGCACCGTGTCCGGGGTGATCAGGTTCTCCTGCGGCATGTTCAGCCGCTCGGCGAGCTCCGACACGGCGGTGCGGGCCGCCGACAGCCGGGCCGCGGCGGCCGGGTCCTTGTCCGCCCAGGAGCGGGGCGGCGGCGGCCCCGCCGGCTGCTGGCCGGGCTGCGGCAGCTCCGACTCCGGCAGCTCCTTGGCCCGGTCCACGGCTGCCTGCCACTGCTCCAGCTGACGGCGCCCCATGCGGTGCCCGAAGCCGGGCAGCGCGGTGAGCGCGTGCACGTTCGCCGGGAGTGCCAGGGCGGCCTCGATGATCGCCGCGTCGCCGAGCACCTTGCCGGGCGAGATGTCGCGGCGCTGCGCCACCTGGTCACGGGCGGTCCACAGCTCGCGTACGACCGCGATCTGGCGGCGGCGGCGCACCTTGTGCATGCCGGAGGTCCGACGCCACGGGTCCTTGCGCGGGGGAGCGGGGGGTGCCGAGGCGATCGCGGCGAACTCCTCCAGCGCCCACTCCAGCTTGCCCTGCCGGTCCAGCTCCTCTTCCAGGGCGTCGCGCAGGTCCACCAGCAGCTCGACATCGAGTGCGGCGTAGCGCAGCCAGGGGTCGGGCAGGGGGCGGGTCGACCAGTCGACCGCGGAGTGGCCCTTCTCCAGCGCGTAACCGAGGACGTTCTCGACTATGGCGCCCAGGCCGACGCGCGGGAATCCCGCGAGCCGTCCGGCGAGCTCCGTGTCGAAGAGCGAGGTGGGGGTCATGCCTATGTCGCGCAGGCAGGGCAGGTCCTGGGTGGCGGCGTGCAGGATCCACTCGGTGCCCGTGAGGGCCTCGCCGAGTCCGGACAGGTCGGGGCAGCCGACCGGGTCGATCAGCGCGCTTCCCGCGCCCTCGCGGCGCAGCTGCACGAGGTAGGCGCGCTGCCCGTATCGATAGCCCGAGGCGCGCTCGGCGTCCACGGCGACGGGACCGGTGCCCGCGGCGAAGTCCGCGATCACCTGGGCCAGCGCGTCGTCGGACGCCACCACGGGCGGGATGCCCTCGCGCGGTTCGAGCAAGGGGATCGGCGCCGGGGCGACGTCGGCCGGGGGAGCGCCCCCGGTGGTTCGCAGTGAGGTGTCTTCTGCGGTCTCTTGGGCGTCGGTCACAGGCCAAGGGTATCTGTGTATGTGCGCCGCCCGTCGACGGAACGTTCCGTCGACGGGCGGCCATGCGCGTAAACCGGCCGGTTACGCGTCCGCGCAGGTGTCGGCAGGTCCTGAGGGGGTCAGTGGATGATGCCCGTACGCAGGGCAACGGCGACCATCCCGGCGCGGTCCCCGGTGCCGAGCTTGCGGGCGATACGGGCGAGGTGGCTCTTGACGGTGAGGGCGGAGAGGCCCATCGAGACGCCGATGGCCTTGTTGGACTGGCCTTCGGCGACCAGGCGGAGCACCTCCACCTCACGGCCGGAGAGTTCGCGGTAGCCGCCCGGGTGGCTCGGGGAGCCGGGAGGCCTGCGGTGCATGCGGGCTGCGTTGGCGCCGATCGGGGCGACGCCGGGACGGGTCGGGTGGCCGATGTTGGTGCGGGTGCCGGTGACGACATAGCCCTTCACGCCGCCCGCGAGGGCATTGCGTACCGCGCCGATGTCATCGGCGGCGGAGAGGGCGAGGCCGTTCGGCCAGCCGGCGGCTCGGGTCTCGGACAGCAGGGTCAGCCCGGAACCGTCGGGCAGGTGGACGTCGGCAACACAGATGTCGCGTGGGTTGCCGACGCGGGGGCGGGCCTCCGCGATGGACGACGCCTCGATGACGTCACGAACTCCGAGTGCCCACAGATGGCGGGTGACGGTGGAACGGACGCGCGGGTCGGCCACGACGACCATGGCCGTCGGCTTGTTCGGGCGGTAGGCGACCAGGCTTGCGGGCTGCTCGAGGAGAACGGACACCAGGCCTCCTGGGGGGAGTGGCGGGACGGGGCCGGCTCGGGGGTGAAGCCGGGGCGAACCGTGCTTGAAGGGTCATTGACCTCTTCGGCAGCAGGCGCGTCCTCCTTTAGAGGAAGATCACGATTTAGTGAGTAACAATTCGGGCAAATAGGACGGGCGATCGATTGTACGAAAAGAGAGCCGGTCCGTGTGCGACCGGCTCTCCGTAAAGATGACGCAGCGTTATGGCGTCCGGGGGCCACGCCGCTGGGGCAGCGTCACCACCGCCGCGTCGGCCGTACCCGACGGCGGCAGGCCCGCGAGCTGGCAGAGCAGATCGCCCCAGGCAACCAGATGGGCCCCCATGTCCGGCACCCCGCCGTGTCCCCCACGCGGTGTCCACGAGGCCCGGATCTCGATCTGCGTGGCGGGGCGGCGCGCGGACAGCGCGCCGAAGTAGTGCGAGCCGGCACGCGTCACCGTCCCGCCGGCCTCCCCGTACGAGAGGCCGCGGGCCTCCAGCGCACCCGTGAGCCACGACCAGCACACCTCGGGCAGCAGCGGGTCGGCCGCCATCTCCGGTTCCAGCTCGGCCCGTACGAGCGTCACCAGGCGGAACGTGCCCTGCCAGGCGTCGTGTCCGGCCGGATCGTGCAGGAGGACCAGGCGGCCGTCGGCGAGATCGTCCTCGCCCTCCACGACGGCGGCCTCCACGGCGTACGCGTGCGGGGCGAGCCGCTGCGGCGGCCGTGTGGGCTCGACCTCCAGTTCGGGGCGAAGGCGGGCGGAACGCAGCGCGTCGACCGCCGACCGGAACGCGAGCGGGACGGTGTCGCCGTCCGCGCCCTCCTCGCTGTCAGTGCCATCGGAATGATCGGAAAATTGTCCCTGAGCCGGAGCCATGCGGGGAAGCGTAGGCGGAACCGGAGCGCCGTGCAGGGAGGGACACCCATGCGACGTCCGGCTCGTTGCCGCTCCGTGCGAAGATTCTGTGCGTGAGTGCCAACGACCTTCCCCGAGAGTCCAGCCCGGCCCGATCCGGGGAGGGCCCCTCGTCGGGCCTGCGGACGAATCCCGCCACCCGTGAATCGGCGTTCCTCAAGGCCTGCCGCCGCGAGCCCGTGCCGCACACCCCGGTCTGGTTCATGCGCCAGGCGGGACGCTCGCTGCCCGAGTACCTGAAGGTCCGCGAGGGCATCGCGATGCTCGACTCCTGCATGATGCCGGAGCTGGTCACCGAGATCACGCTGCAGCCCGTGCGCCGTCACAAGGTCGACGCCGCGATCTACTTCAGCGACATCGTCGTACCGCTCAAGGCCATCGGCATCGACCTCGACATCAAGCCCGGCGTGGGCCCGGTGATCGCCGAGCCGATCCGCACCCGCGCCGACCTGGCCCGGCTGCGCGACCTCACCCCCGAGGACGTCCCGTACGTCACCGAGGCCATCGGGATGCTCACCGCGGAGCTCGGCGCCACGCCGCTGATCGGATTCGCCGGTGCGCCGTTCACTCTTGCGAGCTACCTCGTGGAGGGCGGCCCGTCCCGCAACCACGAGCGCACCAAGGCCATGATGTACGGCGAGCCGGAGCTCTGGGCGGCCCTGCTCGACCGGCTCGCGGAGATCACCGGTGCGTTCCTGAAGGTCCAGATCGAGGCCGGTGCGTCCGCCGTCCAGCTCTTCGACTCCTGGGTGGGCGCCCTGGCCCCGGCCGACTACCGCCGCTCCGTGATGCCGGCCTCCGCGAAGGTCTTCGACGCCGTCGCGTCGTACGGCGTCCCGCGCATCCACTTCGGCGTCGGCACCGGCGAACTGCTCGGCCTGATGGGCGAGGCCGGAGCGGACGTCGTCGGGGTGGACTGGCGCGTCCCGATGGACGAGGGCGCCCGCCGGGTCGGCCCCGGCAAGGCGCTCCAGGGCAATCTGGACCCGGCGGTGCTGTTCGCGCCGACCGAGGCGGTGCAGGCGAAGACCCGTGAGGTGCTCGACGCCGCCGCGGGCCTCGACGGCCACATCTTCAACCTCGGACACGGCGTCATGCCGACCACACCGCCGGACGCCCTGACGCGCCTCGTCGAGTACGTGCACCAGCAGACGGCGCGCTGAGGTCCGTCCGCGATCAGCCTCCGGCCGCCCGCACCGCCGTCACGGCCTTGCGGGCGGCCACCAGGACCGGGTCCCAGACCGGGGAGAACGGCGGGGCGTAGCCGAGGTCGAGGGCCGTCATCGCCTCCACCGTCATCCCGGCGGTCAGCGCCACCGCCGCGACGTCCACCCGCTTCGCGGCCCCCTCACGGCCCACGATCTGTACGCCCAGGAGCCGGCCCGTGCGGTACTCCGCCAGCATCTTCACCGTCATCGGCTTCGCACCCGGGTAGTAGCCGGCACGCCCCGTCGACTCGATCGTCGCCGTGACGTAGCGCAGGCCCACCGAACGCGCGTCCTTCTCCCGCAGCCCGGTCCTGGCGATCTCCAGGTCGCAGACCTTGCTCACCGCCGTACCCACGACGCCGGGGAACGTGCCGTAGCCGCCGCCGACGTTGGACCCGATGATCTGGCCGTGCTTGTTGGCGTGGGTGCCGAGCGCGATGTGCCGGGTGCGGCCGGCGACCAGGTCCAGGACCTCGACACAGTCCCCGCCCGCCCAGATGTCGTCCTGCCCCACCACCCGCATCGACAGGTCCGTCAGGAGGCCGCCGTGCGGTCCCAGCGGCAGACCGGCCTCCCGGGCCAGGGCGGTCTCCGGCTCCACACCGATGCCGAGCACGACGACGTCCGCGGGGTAGGTCCCCCCGTCCGTGACGACCGCCGTCGCCCGGCCGTCCGGGCCGGTGTGGATCCGGGTGACCGCGGCGCCGTTGACCGTGGTGATGCCCAGCCCGTCCATCGCGTCGTGGACCAGCCGTCCCATGTCCGGATCGAGCGTCGCCATCGGCTGCGCGCCGCGGTTGAGCACCGTCACCTGGAAGCCGCGCTTGAGCATCGCCTCGGCCATCTCGACGCCGATGTAGCCCGCGCCGATGACGACCGCCCGGCGCCCCCGGGCCCGGTCCAGCGACTTCAGGAGCGCCTCGCCGTCGCCCAGGGTCTGCACGCCGTGGACGCCCGGCGCGTCGATCCCGGGCAGACCGGGGCGCACCGGCCGGGCACCCGTGGCGAGCACCAGCTTGTCGTAGCCCGTCCAGTAGGTCTCGCCGCTGTCCCGGTCCAGCGCCCGTACACGGTGCCCGGCGACATCGATCTCCGTCACCTCGGTGCGGGTGCGCAGATCGATGGAACGGGCCCGGTGCTCCTCGGGCGTACGGGCGATGAGGGCGTCGGGGCCCTCCACGTCGCCGCTCACCCAGTACGGGATGCCGCAGGCGGAGTACGACGTGAAGTCGCCGCGCTCGAAGGCGACGATGCTCATCGCCTCGGGCTCCTTGAGCCTGCGGGCCTGGGGGGGGGGGGGCGGGCCCGCCCCCGCGCCCCCCCCCCTAAACCCTCCTTGCGGGGGCCAGGGCGGGGTGCCGGGGCCCCGCGGGGGAGGTGC